>NZ_RZSR01001471.1:0-926 GCF_004023265.1 Mesorhizobium sp. M1A.F.Ca.IN.020.06.1.1 | reverse complement strand
GCCATACGGTCCAGATAGATCGTGAAGCGGTTAGCCGACGGCCTATTTCGGACTTAAGTTCCACGACATGAGCTGATCAAAGATCAAAGCGCGAGATTATCGCTCCATTTCGGCGCGCAGCTATCTGAGTCCGCAGCAGTTCGAGGATCAACACCTCTGGCAGACTGGCAAACAGCAGCCTGATTATTCACCTTCAGGGCGCGCTCCAAAACAGGGTTTCCATTCCATGGAAAATCGCATCCAGCGGCCGAGCCAGTGAGAAAGAACCACAGCTACTTCCGATCACCGTCGTGGCACTGGTAAGTACGGACGAGGTCGCGGTTGAGCTGACGGCGTTAGCCGGCGACCCAGGTCGGGGGCTAGCGACTCGAACTTTTCGCGCAGATCCTCGGTCAGGGCCTTTGCGTCGACATCACTGTCAACCACTCTGGGGTTAAGCAATATCAAGAGTTCAGTCCGCTCCTTGGCGTATTCCGTGCTGCGGAACAGCCCCCCTAGAAGCGGAATGTCCTTCAGCACAGGAACCCCGGAATTGGCGCGATTGGCGCTATCTTGCATCAAACCGCCGATCGCGATCGTGTCGCCGCTTCGTGTCGACACGGTGCTCTGGAGGCGGCGCACCGAAATCACCGGGGATTGAACATTGGTGAGCATGTTCCTGTTGCCGGTGCTGACCTCTTGAAATGTGTCAAGTGTTATATTGCCACCGGCACCGATTCTGGGTGTGACAGCCAAGATCACCCCTGTGTCGCGCAACTCGACCTCGCTCACGATCGGGGAGCTCGTGCTCTCGATTGATTGCGATGATCGGACGAGGATCGGGACCTGATCGCCCACCTGGATCGTGGCGGTTTTATTGTCGACCGCAAGAATCCCCGGCGCGGATACGACCTTGATCTCCCCAAGTGCCCTTTTCCCATGTAACA
>NZ_RZSR01001470.1:0-932 GCF_004023265.1 Mesorhizobium sp. M1A.F.Ca.IN.020.06.1.1 | reverse complement strand
GACGAAGCCCAGCGGATTGTTGTTTTCGCGGCTGCCGCCGAAGAAGAAGGCGAAATTGCCGAGCATCGAGATCGCGCCGGCAAGCGTCGCGACAATCGTCATGGTAAGCGTGTCGCGATGCTGCACATGGGCGAGTTCATGCGCCATCACCGCCGCGACCTCTTCGTGGCTGAGCCGCTCCAGCAGGCCGGTCGATGCGGCTACAGCGGCGTTTTCGGGATTGCGGCCAGTGGCGAAGGCGTTCGGCTGCGGACTGTCGATCAGATAGGTCTTCGGCATCGGCAGGCCGGCCTGCTTGGCCAGCGCCTCAACGATCGCATAATATTCGGGAGCGTTCCTCTCGTCGACCTCGATGGCGCGGTTCATCGACAGCACCATCTTGTCGGCATTCCAGTAGCTGAACAGGTTCATGCCGGCGGCCAACAGCAAGGCGATCACCATGCCGCCGGTGCCGCCGATCAGAAAGCCGACGCCCATGAACAGCGCGGTCATCGCAGCAAGGAGCATGGCGGTGCGAAGCGTATTCATCGTCTCTTCCGTCTGGCGTGGTGGCGAATAGGGGTCGATCCTGCCATTGTCATGGCTATATGATGGGAAAGGCCGGTCCCCGTTTCAATCGGCAGGAAGCATCGCATGACCGATCAACCCAACAAAACCGAAGGCGCCAAGCCGCAAAGGACGCTGTCGCCTGAGGCGCAACGCGCATTGGCGGAAGCGGAAGCCAGGCGGAAGGCATACCGCGAGGCGGAAGCCCGCCTGCCGAAAGAGTTCGGCGGACGCGGCGGCAAGGAACCCGGGCGCTACGGCGACTGGGAGGTGAAGGGTCTGGCCACTGATTTTTAATGACACTCAAGGCGCGTCGCGCTGAAGCGGATTCAGGCGACGCGCTTTAAGTCATTGTTCGTGCTGTCGTCTTCGCAAAACCGCTGCAC
>NZ_RZSR01001469.1:0-932 GCF_004023265.1 Mesorhizobium sp. M1A.F.Ca.IN.020.06.1.1 | reverse complement strand
GATCTCGGCCTCGGCGCCGACGCAGCGGGCGCGCGCCACCGCCTCTTTCGGGCTGAAGGCGCGGGCGGCGCTCTTCAGCAGCGCCTTGGCCTTGGCGAAGTCGCCGAGCTGCGCCATCGCGATGCCGCGCAGCGCCAGCGCGGGGGCGTCGTCGCGCAACGCGACGCGCTTCAGGGCGCCCAGCGGATCACCGGTCGCGAGCGCGCGGCCGGCGGCATTGATCATCGAGTCCATGCAATGCCCGCCCCGATGCCCCCTTCCGGGTCTGCCGGATCAAATCGCGTCACACTTGTAACTCTCACCATCGCGCCATCCGGCTCTAAGTTTCCCTTGTCACCCCAACCAAACGCAAGAACGGGACAAGAGCAATGACCCAACACATGAAGACACCACCGGTCGTTTCGCCGGAAGCCTGGGAAGGCGCGTATGAAGAAATGCTGGTGAAGGAAAAGGCGCTCACCCGCGCCCGCGACGCGCTGGCTGCGGAACGCCGCCGCATGCCGTGGATGCCTGTCGAGAAGGACTATGTGTTCGAAGGCCCAAACGGCAAGGCAAGCCTGCTCGACCTCTTCGAAGGCCGCCGGCAACTGGTCATCTACCGCGCCTTCTTCGAGCCCGGCGTCTATGGCTGGCCGGAGCACGCCTGCCGGGGCTGCTCGCTCGGCGCCGACATGGTCGGCAACCTCGCCCATCTCAACGCCCGCGACACTACGCTTGCCTATGCGTCCCGGGCGCCGCAGGCCGACATTCAGCGGCTGAAGCAGCGGATGGACTGGAAGATGCCCTGGTACACCATCACCGACAGCTGGGACAAGGATTTCGGCGTCGACGAATGGCACGGCCACAACGTCTTCATCCATGACGGCAACCGCATCTTCCGCACCTATTTCGTCAACAATCGCGGCGACGAGGCGTTCGGCACAGTGTGGAGC
>NZ_RZSR01001468.1:0-933 GCF_004023265.1 Mesorhizobium sp. M1A.F.Ca.IN.020.06.1.1 | reverse complement strand
GAGTACGGAAGCGCAGAAGACCGCCATTCGCAGGCCGGCATCACCTGAGTATCGACAGACCTAGCCGGGCACCTTGAGCGGTGCGCGGCGTTTCAGCCATCCTGAAATCTTCTCCATTTGCGCTGCGAGCGACAAAAGCGTCTCCTCGTCGCCTGGCCGTCCCGCGGCCTGGATGCCGAGCGGCAGGCCACCTGCGGTGACATGCACCGGCAGCGCGATCGAGGGCTGGCCGCTGACATTGTGGATCGCCGGCCAGGGAGTGAACCACAGGCTCTTGTCCATCAGCTGGCCGAAAAACGATTTGATCCTGAGCAGCCCGGTAAGATGCAATTTGTCGAGGACGTTCTCGACGAGCTCGTCGGCGCCTTTCGGGTCCATCGCGCCGCAGGCGAGCGGCGGGTGCGCAATGATCGGCATCAGCACGGCATCGAAGCGCGCCGTGTCTTCGATCATCTGCCGCGCGGTGGCGTTGAGCCGCTGCACGGCGTCATAGACCTCGCCGGCGGACAGCATTTCGCCGAGGCGACCAAGCACGCGCGTCGCACGTTCGACCTCGCCGGACACCGGGCGGCCGACGCGCTTCGCCTCGGCACGCATCATGCCTGCGACGGCCGACGCGACGCTCTTGCAGAAATCGGCGATGAAGTCGCGGCCGATATAGGGCAGGTCGATCTCTTCCACCGTGTGCCCGCCCTCGCGCGCCAGCGCCACCGCGGTGTCCAGCGCTTCCATCGTCTCAGCCGAGATCGGCAGGCCGAGCGGCGATTTGCGGTAGACGGCGAGGCTGAGCCGGCCTGGATCGCGCGCCGCTGCGGCGGTGAAGGCGCCCTTGGGCTCCCGCGCCGCATAAGGCGACAGCGGATCGGCGCCGTGCGTCAGGTCGAGCAGGAGGGCTGTATCGCGCACCGAGCGGCTGACCGCATGGTCGACGAC
>NZ_RZSR01001467.1:0-938 GCF_004023265.1 Mesorhizobium sp. M1A.F.Ca.IN.020.06.1.1 | reverse complement strand
CGTCCAGGCGGCCGCCGAGGATCGCCGATACGAGGCCTTTCACCGGACGTCCAGTTCCATGGCCGCGCGAGGAACCGGGCTCCTGCCCGCCTACCGTGCCCCTATGGGCCATTAATGACCCGTGAGTTCCATAAGCTATCTTATGCAACTTTAGATTGTAGCGGCTATATAGAGATGCGACACATGAGCAATTTAGAGATGCGACAGTCCCCGACTTTCACAGCTCATGCTCTGGCCAACTCGAAGCTGGAAAGGAAGGCTTGAGGCCTCAGCCTGGCGACGGACCGGGCTCCTTGGAGACCGTCATGCCTTGTCTCGTCGCCTTGTCGCAGAACGAACTTCATCGCCTTGAAGCTATTCAGAAGATCCGGGAACGTCGGCTTAGCGTCGTCCAGGCGGCCGAGCTGTTGCGATTGAGCCGCGCACAGGTTCACCGGCTGTTGCAAGCCTATGATCCCGATGGCGCTGCTGGCCTTACTTCGAAGAAGCGCGGTCGACCAAGCAACCGCCGTCATAGCGAGGACTTTCGCAATGCGGCGCTCGATCTGGTGCGCGAGCACTATGTCGACTTCGGACCGACATTGGCTGCCGAGAAGTTGCTCGAACGCCATCAGGTCGGGGTCAGCAAGGAGACGCTACGCCAGTGGATGACAGAAGCCGGCATCTGGACATCACGGCGTGAGCGCAAACGCCAGCTTCATCAGCCACGGGGCCGGCGTGACGGGATAAAGCACTGGCGCGCATGGCGGCCGCTGCCGCCGGTGTTGAAGTCCCTAGCCCAATCAAAATTGGTGCGGGTGATCCGGCAGAGTCAGGTAGCGCCAGTGGCCGCCTGGATGACGTTCTCGCATTCCTGATGGAGAATTCGGGCAATCGGCCAGAAGCCTCGCTGCCCTGATGAACTTTTCGGCAAAGTGTAGGAAGCGGACTGTCTGTGC
>NZ_RZSR01001466.1:0-939 GCF_004023265.1 Mesorhizobium sp. M1A.F.Ca.IN.020.06.1.1 | reverse complement strand
GCGGCCAGGCCTCCCCCCGCCAGTGCAGCACGCAGACGAGCGTGAACAACCGGCGCGCCGTGTCGAAGTCGATCTCGATCTTGCCGGCGAGCCGGTCCATCAGTGTTTGCGAGCCCTCATTGTGCAGGCCGCGGCGGCCCATGTCGATTGCCTCGATATGGCTGGGCGTGGAGGAGCGGATCGCCTCATAATAGCTTTCGCAGATCAGATAGTAATCCTTGACGATACGCCTAAGCGGCGTCAGCGACAGGATGTGGGTAACCACGTCGGCGCCATTCTGGCGGCTGACGGCGAACACCAGGCGCGACTCGGCCAGCGACAGCTTCAGCCTGTATGGGCCGGCGCCATCGTCGTTGACCGGCCGGAAACTGTTTTCCTCGATCAGGTCGAAGATCGCCACTGCCCGCTCATGCTCGACATCGGGCGTCGAACGCCCGATCGATTCGTCGAGCTCGACGTCGATCAGCCTGTCGCGGTTTTGGTGGTGGCCGGACATCGCTACATGTTCAGCCTGATCGCCACCGATCGTGCGTGGGCGTCGAGCCCTTCCGCCTTGGCGAGCGCGATGGCCGCCGGCGCCAGCGCCTTGAGCTGCTCCGGGCCGAGCTTCAGGATCGACGTGCGCTTGACGAAATCGAGCACGGACAAACCAGACGAGAAGCGCGCCGAGCGCGCGGTCGGCAGCACGTGGTTGGAGCCGCCGACATAATCGCCGATGACTTCCGGCGTGTGGCGGCCGAGGAAGACGGCACCGGCATTGCGCATCCCGGCGAGGAAGTTCTCGGCGTCGTCGAAGGCGAGCTCGACATGCTCAGCCGCGATGCGGTCGACCAGCGGCAGCGAAGCCTCGATCGTCGGCACCAGGATCACGGCGCCGAAATCGCGCCAGCTCGCCGCGGCCGTCGCGGCGCGCGGCAGGCTCTTCAACTGGCGCTCGAC
>NZ_RZSR01001465.1:0-940 GCF_004023265.1 Mesorhizobium sp. M1A.F.Ca.IN.020.06.1.1 | reverse complement strand
TTGCAGCGTGGCGTCGAGCTGCCGGTTCTTGATCAACTCGACCGACTCTGCGAATGGCAGGTACTCGACCCGTCCAAGATCCTCATATTTCAGCCCGGCGGCAGCGAAGATGGCGCGGGCGTTGAGCTCGGTGCCGGAGGCGGGCGCGCCGACCGACAGGCTCTTGCCCTTGAGGTCGGCGAGGGTCTTGATGCCGGACTCCTTGCTGGCGACGATCTGAATATAGTTCGGATAGATGGCGGCTATGCCGCGCAGCTTGTCGAGCTTGCCGGGGAAGCCGGCTTCGGTGTTGCCTTCGGCGGCGAGCTTGACGGAATCGCCGAGCGCGAAGGCGATCTCGCCCTTGCCCTGCTGCAGCAGGTTGAGGTTCTCGACCGATGCCTTGGTTGCCTGCACCTGGGTGCGGGCGCCTTCGATGCCCTTGCCGTAGATTTCCGACAGCGCGACGCCGAGGGGATAGTAGACGCCCGACGTGCCGCCGGTCAGCACGGTGATGAATTCCTGTGCCCCGGCCGACATGGCGCCGAGGCCGAGCGACAATGCCAAAGCGCCGGCGGCAACAAATTTCGTCCTGAAATCGAGCATTTTGTTTCCTCCTCCTGATGGTCGCGCCGCGCCGCCTCTGCCGGCGCGAACCTGGGAGTTTAGACAGGAGACGCCAAATGCCAACCCGCAATTGCAGCCATTAGACGAACGATCGAGGGGTGGCGAAAGCGTCGGCTTGCGCTCGATTGCTTTGGAGGCGAAAGATTTTCGCGGCGCCTGTCGAAATCGGCCGTGGCCGCACGACATAGGTCGGCCCGCGACGACGCGGCCTTCGAGAAAACGGAGAAGACCATGCGATACATGCTTTTGATCTACAATGACGAAGCGGCAATGGCGAATGCGCCGCGCGACAAGACCGAACAGACGCTTGCCGCATACAGTGCCTATACCGAAG
>NZ_RZSR01001464.1:0-940 GCF_004023265.1 Mesorhizobium sp. M1A.F.Ca.IN.020.06.1.1 | reverse complement strand
GACTTTCAACCATCCATGGCTGGCATGAGGAAAATGGCGCCGAAATGATCGACGCAGGCATGTGGCTGCGACCATGGTACTACCCGGCCATAGGCGAAAACATTAACGACGCCTATGTTCGCGAAGCCGCACACGTGCGCGAGCATGTCGGCATCGTCGACGTCTCCACGCTTGGCAAGATCGCTGTGCAGGGACCCGATGCCGCGGAATTCCTGAACCGCGTTTATGTGAATGGCTTCAAGACACTTCCGGTTGGCAAGCTGCGCTATGGCGTAATGTTGCGCGAGGATGGCTTCGTGTTCGACGATGGCGCAACGGCACGGCTCGGCGATGACGACTACTTCATGACGACCACGACGGCGAACGCCGCGAAAGTGCTCGCCAGAGCGGAGTATCTATTACAAACTGCGTGGCGCGATCTCAAGGTACATGTCACGTCAGTCACGGATCAGTGGGCTGCAATCGCGATTGCCGGTCCGAAATCCCGCAGCGTTCTGAGCGATTTGACAGGGACGGATCTGGGCAATGACACACTACCCAACAATCACTTCACTCATGTCAAGATCGCCGGAGTGGCTTGCCGCCTTCATCGCATGAGCTACTCAGGTGAGCTGGCCTATGAGCTTTACGCTCCAGCCAAGCGTGGCCGTACGATCTGGGAGACTCTTATTGCGGTCGATGCTTCGTATCAACTCAAGCCGTATGGTCTCGAGGCGATGGGCACCCTGCGCATCGAGAAAGGCCACATCGCCGGTTCGGAAATCGAAGGGCGCACGACACTGAAGGACTTAGGTCTGGAGGGCCTTGCTTCGGGCAAGAAGCCCTTTGTTGGCTCTGTCCTGCGAAAGCGTCCTGTCCTTGAAGACGCAATGCGCCCTTCGTTAGTAGGACTAGAAATCGCCGGCGATATTGGCGCGCGGGCAGGTTCCCTTCTTTATGG
>NZ_RZSR01001463.1:0-945 GCF_004023265.1 Mesorhizobium sp. M1A.F.Ca.IN.020.06.1.1 | reverse complement strand
GGGCGCTGGAAGGCTATCGGCTGCGCAGCGAACTTGCCGACCGCGAACTGCGCCGGCGCATGGGCATCGTCGAAGCCGCAGCCAATGAATTTGCCACAAGCGGCACGTTCGGAGGAAGGAAGTGATGGACGCCTCACGCGAACTGCCGCGCTACCAGTGCCACAAGAAGGTTTGGGCGCTCAAGCTCACGGATATTGAGCGCAACAACGACACCGGCCAGGTGATGCTGACGCCTGAGGACAAGGGCTTCGCTCAATTTGAAGCGCCTGCCGGGTGGTACGAGCGGTTCAAAGGCAGCGACGAGGACACTGGCTACTACGTCGTCTACGACGATGGCTACGCCTCGTGGTCTCCCACGAAGGCATTTGAAGACGGCTACACCCCCCTGTGACCGCCTCCGTCCTCGACGTGCGCCTGCTCGACCGGGCGCGCAAGCAACTCACCGACGAGATCGACGCCAAGAGCGAGCAGATCGCCCACGGTCTCGCCGCTGATTTCGCCGACTACCGCTACCGCTGCGGCGAGATCGCCGGCATGCGTTCCGCGCTCGGCATGCTCGGCGAGATCATCAAATCCATGGGCGACAACCGCTCTTAAACCAGGAAGGACCTTATGGCTGCCAGTAAGCCCCAATCAACCAAGGACGAGATCATCGCCGCCATCGGCGACCTCTCCAAGCTGGAAATCATGCACAACCAGATCCTGGTTGGCATCTACATGCGACCGGAAAAGACCGCCGGCGGCATCATCCTCACCGACAAGACGATCGACGAGGACAAGTGGCAGGGCAAGGTCGGGCTCGTGCTCAAGACCGGCCCGCAGGCCTTCAAGAGCGACGGTGCCACGGACTTTGCCGGCCAGAGCGTCGCCGAGGGCGACTGGCTGATCTACCGCGTCTCCGACGGCTTCGCGATCGACATTAATGGAACGCACTGCCGCTTACTG
>NZ_RZSR01001462.1:0-947 GCF_004023265.1 Mesorhizobium sp. M1A.F.Ca.IN.020.06.1.1 | reverse complement strand
GTCAAAGGTGGGCGTCATGAAAATACAAAAAGCTGCCTCGTCGGCGTCGAGGGTCAAGGTTCTGCTGCTGGCAATCGGCCTGGCCGGTCTGCCGAATGCGTCGTCCGCCAGCGCAGTCTCCGTCGCAAGTCCCGCCTCTCAAACGCTGCCTGCGCCGGCCGATCTCGGCGGCGTTTCGCTGGCCAGATTGCAGCCATGGCAGCCTGTTGCTGCCTACCGGGTCGGCGGTGCCGCCAGTGCCTATGCGCCTCTCGAAGTCCGCCCGGCGGCAAGTTCTGCGAGTGGAGAGGCTACCCCCGGAGTCGATCCGATCCGGATCGACCCGATCCAGGTTGACCCGATTCAGACTGGGGCGATCATTCCGGGCGTGTTCGGGTCGGTCGCCTTGTCCATGCGCAACTTCCCGGTCGCCGCGCGCTGGGCGCCTGTCTACAAGGCGATTATCGACTGCACGGCCGGAAGTGCCTGCGATCGTGAGAACGCTGCGTTTGGCGAGATCGTCGGCATTGCAGCCAACAAGGCTTTTCGCGACAAGCTGGACTTCGTCAACAGCAGCATCAACCGGCTGATCGCCTATCGCAAGGACAGCGTCGTCTACGGCAAGCTCGACTACTGGGCGAAGCCGTCGGAGATCCTCGAGCATCGCGCCGGCGATTGCGAGGATTTCGCGATCCTGAAGATGGCGGCGCTGTTGCGCGCCGGCATCCCGGCGCAGAGCATGTCGCTGGTCGTGTTGCAGGATCGCCGCCGGAAATTCTTCCACGCGGTGCTGTCGGTGAGCACCGGAAGGGGCACCTTCATCCTGGACAGCCTCAGCAACGTTGTGGCGATGGACCGCGATCTTCCCGATTATGTCCCGCTCTATTCCTTCAGCACCGACCGCGCCTGGATCCACGGCACGAAAGCCGGCGCACAGATCGCCGACATCGCCGGCGGTTTCGCGACAG
>NZ_RZSR01000146.1:0-8795 GCF_004023265.1 Mesorhizobium sp. M1A.F.Ca.IN.020.06.1.1 | reverse complement strand
GCGCAAATCTTTGTCATCATTAGTCATGCGCGCGACTCGCCCTTCTGATTTATGGTCGTGTTTGCGCGGGGCGAAACACGAGGAGTTTCGCCATGTCCCAGTTGAGCGGTATCGTGAGTTTGTTCCTGATCGCGGCGGCGTTCCTAACGTCCTGCGAAACCCAGAAGCCTCAGCAGAACTCCACGGAGCTATCCACCCTTCGGACCGCTGAATAGGTTCCTCAACGCTCGAAGGCCCCCGGACCCGGGGGCCTTCTCGATTCTGGAAGCAGCCGCTCAGGCCGATCAGTGCCAGTAAGGCTTCACGTGGTAGTATTCGAAGGATGCGTCGCGGGCCGCTTCACCATCGGCGCCGGTCAATTCCTCGATCGAGTAGGCCGGTGCCGCCTTGAGCTGTTCCTTGGTGAAAGGCACGACGTAGCCGCCCATGTTTTCATCATAGTCGAGGCTTGCCCACGGAATGGCGTGATACTTCTCGCCCATGCCGAGGAAGCCGCCGAAGCCGATGACCGCGAACATGATCCCGTTCGACATCTTGTCGAGCATCACGTCCTCGATGCTGCCGATGCTGTCGCCGGCGGTGTTGTAGACCGAGGTGCCGATGACGCGCGAGGCGGCAATGGCTTCGGTGTGGCCAGACGGAGTGGTCATTGTTGTGCTCCTCTCATTTGCTTGTCCGTTGTGGACAATGAGGGGAGCGGGCGAAGGTTCCAGATTTTCGGCTGCCCTGCTACGGCCTCTTGGCGATCCGATCGAACGCCATCAGCCTTTCCAGCAATGCGGGAAGATTCTTCAAGGGCACCATGTTGGGGCCGTCGGAGGGGGCGTTGTCCGGATCCTGGTGGGTTTCGATGAACACGCCGGCAACGCCGATCGCCACGGCGGCGCGCGCGAGGGTCTCGACAAAGCGTCGTTCGCCACCGGTCGAGCTGCCCTGCCCGCCCGGCTGCTGCACGGAATGGGTGGCGTCGAAGATCACCGGCGCGCCGATCTCGGCCATGATCGGCAGCGCTCGCATGTCCGACACCAGTGTGTTGTAGCCGAAGGAGGCGCCGCGCTCGGTGACCAGCACGTTGGCGTTGCCGGAACCGGTGGCCTTGGCGACGACATTCTTCATGTCCCATGGCGCCAGGAACTGACCCTTCTTGACGTTCACCACCTTGCCGGTGCGCGCCGCCGCAATCAGCAGATCCGTCTGCCGGCTAAGAAAGGCCGGTATCTGCAGCACATCCACATGCGGCGCGACCGATGCGCATTGCTCCTCGGTGTGGACGTCGGTCAGCACCGGCAGCCCGAACTCCTTGCGCAGATCGTCGAAGATCGGCATCGCCGCCTCGAGCCCGGCGCCGCGCGCGCCGCCAAGCGAGGTGCGATTGGCCTTGTCGTAGCTCGTCTTGTAAACGAGCCCGATACCGAGCCTGGTGGTCAGTTCCTTCAGCGCCCCGGCCATGTCGAAGGCATGCTGGCGCGACTCGAGTTGACAGGGGCCTGCGATCAGCGACAAGGGCGCATTGTTGGCGAAAACGACCTTGCCGACGCTTACCGCGGCATTGGGCGCAAGGGGCTCGCTCATGGGATCTCCCGAAAGATGAAGGCCGCGCCCTGACCGAGTGCCGGCGGCACGACGACATCGTCGCCGCTCATGTTGTGCTCTATGGCGTTTGCCGCAAGTAGCTGGGTGGCTGCGGCGACGCTGCGAACCGCAAAGATGACGGCCGCAAATCGCAGGTCCGAAGGCTGCCCTGCCGAAGCACCGAACCGTGCGGCAAAAGCGTCGGGCGTCAGAACGGCCAGGGTCGCGTTTGGCAGGTCAGTCCTGTCGCCGTCGCTCGCGCCCTGGCCGGCAGCGATCGATATCAGTCCCCTCTGGCTCGAAGGCTCGTCGCTCACCGCCACGATCTCGACGATGCCGGTCACGCCATTGGCATGTGCCTGCAGTGCGGTGCGGTCGATCTGCGGCGCGTTGATGCGCTGGCAGGCGAACAGGAATGCGTCCGGTGCTTTTCTGTCGGCCGCGAATGCCAGTTTGAACGATGCCGTGTCGCTTTTGCCCGTGGTGTCGGTGAAGGCGCGCGAAAAGCTCAACATGTTGCCTGCCGACAGCCCCGCTTCGACATAGCGCGCGTGGTCGGCATCTGCATCGGCGGTCCCGAAGACGACCGCGGAGAAGCCCTCGTCGCCAAGCCTGCTGCGGTAAAGGCGGTCGCGCGCGACGAAGACGTTGCCTTCGCCCATCGCCCGATCGGCCGTTTGGTCATCGCCGACGGCCAGCGGTTCCAGATAGGTGCCGTCGGTGAAGAAGACACAAGCGTTCTCGGTCCCGAAAGGATGGACGCCGGTCGGGGCGACGACGAAGCCGAGCGACGAGAGGCGCTGCCTTGCAATGTGGAGGCTCCGCGTGGGCAGAACGAGATGATCGAGCGGATGGGGCGGAGTTTTCGTCATGCCGGCGCGGTGTGCACCATTGCGGAAATCGGTTCAAGGCCTGGCGTCCAAGGCGAGCGGACGGCGCGGCTCAGGCGGCGGCCACGACGTCGGCCGAATAACGCAGCTCGCGCAACGGTTTAACCCTGCCTGTCGTCTCCGCATAGATCGGATGCGCCCTGTATGCTGCGAGCGCTGCCTCGTCCTCGAATTCGGCATAGACGACCACGTCGATCGCGTTTGAGAACAGATCGACCTTGGTATTGAGCGTCACCTCGAAGTGTTTCGAATGTGGAATCTTGCCCAGTTCCTGCAGCCCTGACCGGACGGCCTCCACATCCTCCTTGCGCCGCACGCTGAAGAAAACGATGTGCCGGATCAAACCCAGCCTCCTTGATCGACGGATGAACGCGTTTTGTGGGAGCAAGGCCGTCGCGTCAACCGGCAACGATGTCGCGCCCGCTATTTGAGCGGCAGCGTCGGGGCCTCAGGCAGCGCCGGTGACGTAACGCACGATGCGCGACATCTCCCTGACGGTCGCGTCGAGATATTGGCCCTGGTTGTAGAGGCCGTCCCAGATCAGGAAGAACGTGATGGCGACGATAACGATCACATAACGCATGGCTAAAGCTAGCGTATGTCCTCAAACCGAACCAGAGCGCCTTCACGGCAATCGTTCCAATTCACTGCTTTGTAATCGACGCACCTTTCCGGCGTCATGGGACCCAGCGCCGGCTACCTGGAGAGCTGCGGTGCGAGCACAAATGTCTCATGCGAACATGATGCAACCGCGATCGGACATCCGGCATTTTTCCGGCTGTCCGGCGCCGTCACTGCATCCTCGGGCGAGCGCCGAGCGTCGTTCGCAACAGGAGGCTTCCTTGAACCGCACCGTAGCCGTCGCCGTGCTGCTGCTTGCCGTGATCTCGGCAAGTGCCGCTGAAGCAAAAGTATCCTTGCCCAGAGTCACCAATGACCCGCTGGGCGCGCTGACTGCCCCGACGCTGACACCGGGGGCCAGCGACCTTGTCAACAACACGCCGACATCGACCATCCAGGAGATTCGCCACCCGAGAGGAATGGCGCCGCTGACCGTGCCCAGCGATCCGCTCGGCACGTCGATCCAGCCGGCCTTCCCCGGGCCGCTCACCACGCCCGCGACCACCCCTTCGCCTTAGCCAAATCAGGCCGGCCCGGCCGCGCAACATCAAAGGGTAATGCGGTATTTGGCAACCCCCGCCTCACCCTCGCCCGCCGGCTCGATCTTCAGCGACTTCACCTGACCGATGAAATCCTTGGCCCTGGGTCCGGTCTCGAAGACAACGCTGGTTCCAGGCAGCGGCGCGAACGACCAGTTGTCGTCCGCCGACGGATTGATCGTGCCCTCGCTGATGACGTAGCGCACGATCACGTCGCGGTTGGTGTCCGGCGCCTCATAGATGATCTTCGAAGCATTGATATCAGGGAAATTGCCGCCGCCGCCAGCGCGGTAGTTGTTGGTGGCAACCACGAATTTCGCTGCCGGATCGAGCGGCTTGCCGCCGAATTTAAGATCGACGATGCGGCTGGAGCCGGCATTGGCGACGGCGCCCTTCGTATCGTATTTCGGTGGCTGCGACAGGTCGATCTTGTAGGTGATGCCATCGATGACGTCGAAATTGTAGGAGGGGAACTCGGTGTTGATCAGCGGCTGATCCGCCTTCCCGGGCTCGATCCTGTTGAAGATGCCGGCCGACATCTCCAGCCATTCCTTGACTTGCGAGCCGGTGATTTCGACCGCGCGCACGGTGTTCGGATAAAGATAGAGATCGGCGACGTTCTTGATGGCGATATCGCCGACAGGAACGTCGGTATAGTAGTCGGCGCCGTTGCGGCCGCCTGCTTTGAACGGTGCCGCCGCAGAGAGGAGCGGCACGTCCTTCCACTCTGTGCTCTTCAGAATATCCTTGAGATACCAGCTCTGCGCCTGATTGACGATCTGCACCGAGGGATCGTCGGCGACCAAAGCGAAATAGGAATAGAGCGGCGCGGACGTCTTGCCGACGGGGCGGCGGACATAGGCGAGCGTCGCCTCGTGATCCTGCTCGAGCGCCGCGATGATGCGTTTGTCGTCGCCGACCGTAGCCTTGTTCTTGCTGTCGACCCGCTCATAGATCGGCCGCGCCTCGGAGGTGGCCGAGACGACGCGCCATTTCGAGCCATCGCGCTCAAGAAGCAGGTCGATCAGGCCCATATGCGAGCCCCAGAAGCCGCCCATCACCGCCGGCTTGCCCTGCAGAGTGCCTTTTTCGGTGTCGACGCCTTCCAGCGCCTGGAAATCCTTCTTGCCGGGGAAGACGAGATGCTGGTGCCCGGTGAAGACCGCGTCGATGCCTTCGACGCCGGCGACGAAGAAGGAGGCGTTCTCCATCATGTCGCCCTGCTTGATATCGATGCCGGAATGCGAAAGCGCAATGACGATGTCGGCGCCCTCCTCACGGATTTGCGGTACCCAGGCCTTGGCCGCCTGGACAATGTCGCGGGTCTGGACGTTGCCTTCCAGGTTTTTCAGGTCCCAGACCATGATCTGCGGCGGCACGAAACCGATGACCCCGATCTTGATCGGCTGTTCGGCGCCGGAGCCGTCCTTGATCTTCTTGTCGAGGATAACATAGGGCTTGAGGTAGAGCTTGTCGTCGCGCGGGTTCGTGGCGAGCGTGGTGCCCCGGATCAGGTTGGCGCATACGAAGGGGAAATTGGCGCCGGCCAACACCTTGTCCATGAAGGACAGGCCGTAGTTGAATTCGTGGTTGCCGAGGGTCGAGCATTCATAGCCGAGCAGGTTCATGCCCTTCATGATCGGATGCAGGTCGCCGTCCTTCATGCCCTTTTCATAGGCGATGTAGTCGCCCATCGGATTGCCCTGCAACAGGTCGCCGTTGTCGATCAGCATCGCATTGGTGGCTTGCTTGCGCACCCCGTCGATCAGCGAGGCCGTGCGCGACAGGCCCATCGTGTCGTTCGCTTTGTCGGCGTAATAATCATAAGGCAGCAAATTCACATGGATGTCGGTCGTCTCCATGATCCTCAGATGCGCCTGATTGGCTGCGGCCCGGACGGAGAACGGATGCAGCATGATCAGCGCTCCGGTGGCGGCGGCTCCGGCCAGGAATTCGCGGCGAGAGACGGGCAAAAGTGACATTGTTTTCCTCCTCTTAGACAACGCGACATGCCCTGCCCCTCAATCGGAACATGCCGCCGAAGGCATTTCGAGTCCATGTCTGTTGGATGTCTGTTGATCAGACAAGGTGACGCGTCGATGAAAAGCAATCAGCTCTTGTCGTCGTCACCCTGAGTGATCAGGCGCGCGCTGCGCTGTCCGGTAAAATATATCCATAGCCAGCTGAGCGACACTGCGAGCCGATTGCGGAAATCGATCAGGAAATAAATGTGCGCTATCCCCCAGAGCCACCATGCGAGCCAGCCGGTGAGCTTGATCCAGCCGAAATCGATGGCGGCCGCGCGTTTGCCGATCGTCGCCAGGTCGCCGGCATGCTTGTAGCGGAAAGGGCGTGGCGTTGCGTCGCCATCGAGCCTCGCTTTGATCGTTGCAGCAACATGCCTGCCCTCCTGCTTGGCGGACGGCGCCACGCCCGGTACCGGCTTGCCGTCCGGTCGCAGCAGATGTGCCGTATCGCCGATAACAAATATCTCCGGGCTGCCCGGCACGGTGAGATCGGGCTCGACCAGCACCCTGCCCGCCCGGTCGGCGGGCGCTCCCAGCCATTCCGCCGCAGGCGAAGCGGCGACGCCGGCTGCCCATAAAATCGTCTTTGCCGGCAGGTAGGTATCGCCAAAGACGACGCCCTCGGCATCCAACTGCGTGACGGCACGGCCAAGCTCGACCGTCACGCCAAGCCGCTCCAGCGCTTTTTGAGCATAGGCCGAGAGCTCCGGTGCGAAATTGGCGAGCACACGGTCACCGGCTTCGATCAGCACAACGCGCGCCTGCCGCGTGTCGATATTGCGGAATTCGCCGCGCAGCGTGTCCTGCGCAAGCTCTGCAATGGTGCCGGCAAGCTCCACGCCGGTCGGTCCGCCGCCAACGATGACCAGCGTCAGCAATGCCTGGCGCCTGGCGGGATCGGTCTCGCGCTCGGCTTGCTCGAAGGCGAGCAGGATGCGGCGCCGGATGGTGGTGGCATCTTCCAGCGTCTTCAGCCCGGGCGCGAATGGCTCCCATTCGTCATGGCCGAAATAGGCGTGGCGCGCGCCGGTGGCGAGCACTAGCGTGTCGTAGCCGACTGCGCTCCCGTCATCGAGCAGCACGCGTTTGCCTGCGCGGTCAACACCGATGACCGTACCCAGAAGCGTCGTCACGTCCTTGCGCTTGCGTAACAGATGACGGATCGGCCAGGCGATCTCGGAAGTCGCCAGCGCGGTGGTCGCCACCTGGTAGAGCAGCGGCTGGAACAAGTGGTGATTGCGCTTGTCGATCATGGTGATGCGCACCGGTGCGCCGGCCAGCGCGCGGGTAAGTTCGAGACCGCCGAACCCGGCGCCGACGATCACGACATGATGCTTGGCTTCGTCCATTTTCAGCCACCTCGCCCAAAGCAACCCGATTGCCTAGATGTAAGCATTTTTGTGCACCGCAACAACGCCACCGCTGGCCATGTCAGTGCCCGGGAGTCGTCGCCCGGTGTCGTGTACGCGCATGTCGCCCCGGAACGCCGGGTATAGCGTGGAGCAGAACGATAGGAGTGGAGCATGTCTGACAATCGCGATGACGACGGCCCGGCGCAATACGCTTCGCCGCCTTGTTTCATGCATGAGCTCGACCCGGCCTATCAGATGCCGCTGTCCGACTGGACCGATGTCCGGCGCTGGCGCAAGGCGGAGCGTGAGCGGCTGATCGGCGCGCGGCTTGCGGTTTCCGCCGATGCACGCGCGGCAATGTCACAGCGGATTGCCGAGGGCCTCGATATGCTGGTCGGCAAGGTTGCCGGCCTTATGGTCAGCCTCTACTGGCCGTTCCGCGGCGAGCCGGACCTGCGCGGCTTTATGGCGTCGATCAATGCGCGCGGCGGCCGCACCGCGCTGCCCGTCGTCATCGAGAAGGGCCAGCCTTTGGTGTTCCGCGCCTACGCGCCGGGCGACCGGCTGGAGAAGGGCGTCTGGAACATCCCGATCCCGGCCGAGGGTGATCCTGTCCTGCCCGATATCGTGATCTCGCCGGTAGTCGGCATCGATCCCAGCAACTACCGGCTGGGCTATGGCGGCGGTTTCTACGATCGTACGCTCGCCGCCATGCCGTTCAGGCCGCTGGTGATCGGCGTCGGCTACGAATTGCAGCGCATTCCCACCATCTATCCGCAACCGCACGACATCCCGATGACCAAGGTGGTCACCGAGGCGGCCGGAGCCTAATGCAGTTCCAGGAAAAGTGTGTAGCGGTTTTCCGTCCGTAATTGCGCAAAGCAAAGAAATGAGCGGTTCGGGGTTCCCGTGAAACGATGCAACGCTCTGACTTCAGCTAAGCCATTTCGGGCCTCAACCCCACCGCCGTCCTGTCGACGATCTCGCGCAGGGCGAAGGACGAGTTGATCTTCGTCACATGCGGCATCGCCGACAGCCATTCCTTGTGGATGCGCTCATAGTCGGCAAGGTCCTTGGCCGCTATACGCAGGATATAGTCGTATTCGCCCGACATCAGATGGCAGGAAAGCACGTTCGGGCAGCGTTTGATCGCCGCTTCGAAATCGGACAGCGTCTTCTCGAACTGCCCCGACAGCGATATATGCACGATCGCCGTCATCTGATGGCCGAGCGCTGCATTCGACAGTCGCGCGTGATAGCCGCGGATGGTTCCGGATTTCTCCAGATTGTCCAGGCGCCTGGAGCAGGCCGACTGCGACAGCCCAACCTTTTCGGCAAGCGCTGCATTGGGGATCCGGCCATCCTTCTGTAAAGTCTCCAGAATGGCGATATCGATCCTGTCGAGCGGCATTTTTCGAGATTCCTGCGAATATTCCGGCTTTTTGCGCAACGATTATCGAAGACCGGACGCTGCCGCAAGTGCATTCGCAAACACATGCGGAACGATTCATGCTTCACTGCGCCTCATGCATGTCGCCCTAAAACTGCGCGGCGGTTTGGGATTGGCGGCATGCCCGGAAATGTCAGGGAGAGCGCCCTTTCAAGGGCCGGACAGGAGAAGAAGATGCGCGTCGGCTGCCCCAAGGAAATCAAGAACCATGAATACCGTGTCGGTCTGACGCCCGGCTCTGTCCGCGAATATGTCGCGCACGGCCACGAAGTGCTTGTCGAGGCTGGCGCCGGCGGCGCGATAGGCGTTATCGTCGGCGCCTATTCCGGCGCCGACGATAACGC
>NZ_RZSR01001461.1:0-950 GCF_004023265.1 Mesorhizobium sp. M1A.F.Ca.IN.020.06.1.1 | reverse complement strand
AGGTGCATCTTGTCGGCGTAGTAGAGTGTGACGCAGCGGGTCTGCCTCCGGATACGCTGGACAGGGTAGTCGGCGAAAGCCTTTTCGAGTTCCTTCAGGATGTCGAGCGGCTTCATCGAGCGGAAGCGGCCGCCCAGCTGCGATACCAGATCGAGGTCATATTCATCGTCCGTGCCGCGCGTGGAGATCGTCGCGTCGATCGCCATCGACCCCTGCGGGTAAAAGTGTTCGATCTGGTCCTGGAAGGCCGCCGTCCCCTCAAGATGGGTCCGCACAGCTTTTTCGCGGCCCTTGGCCTTGTCGTGCAGCGAAGGCGGGAGCTGGATGCTCAGCGCGATTTCCGCGAAGATACGGTCGAGCGGATCGTCAAACGGGTTGAGGCCGGTAAAGGCAAACTGCGTGTTCAATGTTCTTCTCCATCCCGGGACTCAGTCCCGATTGATCGTGGATCGTCATGCTGTCCTCCCTCTCTGAGCCGGTAGTGTCACGATGAACTGATTCAAAATGCCGCTACTCCGAACAAAGATGGGTAGCTTGAATGCCGCTGTCAAGGGCCATAGTGTATGCCTAGTCCGAACTTGTGAATAACGGGGAGGCTGGCAAAGCACGATGGTGAAATCGAAATGAAATTTCGTACTCGGATCAAAGACTTGCGGCTGAAGCGAGGGCTCACGCTCGATCAGCTCGCCCACCAGACCAATTCGTCGAAGAGCTACATCTGGGAACTGGAAAACAAGAATCCACCCCGCCCGTCGGCTGAAAAGCTCGCTGCCATCGCAGCGGCGTTGGGCGTAACCGTCGACTACCTCATCGGCACCGACGAGCAGACTCTGGAAAAGGCCGAGGACAAGGCTTTTTTTCGCGAATACAGTAGCCTGCCCGAAGAGACGCGACGTCAGATTCGGGAGATGGCCAAGATCCTCGGGACGAAAAAAGGCAGATGACAGAGC
>NZ_RZSR01001460.1:0-950 GCF_004023265.1 Mesorhizobium sp. M1A.F.Ca.IN.020.06.1.1 | reverse complement strand
CCTAAGGAAGAGGTCAAGCCCGAGCCGGTCAAGCAGACGGAGCCGAAGCCGACACCCGCCAAGGAGCCGACGCCAGCACCGCCGAAGGACACGACCGCCGCCATCCAGAAGGAAGAGGTCAAGCCGGACGCCGTCGCCGAGGCGATCGCCAAGGAGCAGCCGACCGAGGAGGCTAAGCTTCCGGACTCGGCACCCGCCCCTGCAGCGCGGCCGAAGCCGCAGCCCGCTCCCGCCGAAAGCGCCAAGGCGCCGGAGCGCAAGGACGCGGAAAAGCCGGTGAAGGAAGCTTCCTCGAAGCCGAAGTTGGATGAAAAGCAGTTCAACGCCGACGAGATTTCAGCACTTCTGGACAAGCAGAAGCCGTCGGGTGGCGGCGCCAAGCGCTCCACGCAGCAGTCGTCGCTCGGCGGCGAGAAGGATCAGGGCCAGAAGCTGTCCAAATCCGAGCAAGGCGCGCTCGAAGCTCAGCTCGGCGGCTGCTGGACGTTGCCCGTTGGACTGGAAGGTTCGGAGAACTTCGTCGTCGTGGTCCGGTTCAATCTCGATACCAACGGCAAGCTCGACGGCCGCCCGTCGATCGAGCAGTCGAGCGGCAACCGGCAGTTCGACGAAAGCGCAGTGCGCGCGGTTCAAAAATGCGACGTGGCCGGCCTGCAAGTTCCAGCCGGCAAGCAGGATATTTGGAACGACATCCGGGTCACCTTCGACCCAAGGGAGATGCTTGGCCTATAGGCCTTGCGTCCGAACCATCAAAGAAGAGAAGCGAGAAGACATGAGATCTTTCCTCAAGCCGCTCCTGACGATTGCAGCCATGGCGCTGGGCATGACGACCGCCGCCACCTTGCCGGCCTGGGCGCTCGTCGAGCTCAACGTCAACAAGGGCAATGTCGAGCCGCTGCCGATCGCCATCACTGACTTCCAGTCCAATGGTGAGCTCGGCGCCCAGACTG
>NZ_RZSR01001459.1:0-950 GCF_004023265.1 Mesorhizobium sp. M1A.F.Ca.IN.020.06.1.1 | reverse complement strand
CTCGCGGTTGATCCCGAAACTGTCGAGCCGGAGGCCGGCGCGCCGGCCACGGAACGCTTGATCTCCGGCGATCCGAAATTCCGCACCTGGAATGTCGAGGAGCGGGACGGCAGCCTTTACGCCGGCATCTGGGAAGCGACGCCGGGCAAGTGGCGCATCGTCTATGACGAATGGGAATTCTGCCACATCCTGTCCGGCGTCTCGGTGATCGCCGAAGACGGCGGCGACGCGCGCACGGTCAAGGCCGGCGACAGTTTTGTGCTGCGGCCGGGTTTCAAAGGGACCTGGGAAGTGGTGGAGACGACTCGCAAGGAATATGTGATCAAGCTGTGAAGCGCGCTTGCCGGGCTGTTAGAGCAGCCGGTCGACATCCGCTTCGGAGAAACCGAATCCGGCCATCAGGTCGCGGTGCCACCGGCTTCCAAGCAGGTCGCCCAGACAATCATCCACACGCCGCCTCAACGCGTCGTTGCCTTTGGCGACCGCAAACGCGCCGGCGGCGGGCAGCCGTTCGGACGCGGGAACGTCAATGACATCGGCCAGAGCAGCCGGTCGCCGCGCGATGTAGCCGCGATGCGCCATGGCGACGCTGGCATAGGCCTGCACCATGCCGGTAGCCACCGCCTCCGCCGCTTGGGCCTGCGTGGTGAACACACTGATCCGCTCCGGCGGCACGCCATTCTGCAGGGCCGTCCGATGCTGGATCTGGTTCGATATCACGCCAAGCCTCGCGGAGGGGTGGCCTGCAAGAGAGCGATAGCCTTCAAGGTCGAGCGGGTTGCCCTTGGCGACCATCAAGCCGTCCGGCAGCGACCAGATCGGGCGACTGAAGTCCACCAGCTTGCTGCGCTCTTCCGAGATGAACAGGCCGGTGGTCATGTCCCAGCGGCCGTCGGCCAGTCCCGGCAGCAACTCGGCGAATTCAGTCTCGACGGGCGTGAAAGCCGTCG
>NZ_RZSR01001458.1:0-953 GCF_004023265.1 Mesorhizobium sp. M1A.F.Ca.IN.020.06.1.1 | reverse complement strand
CTTCTGGCCGGTTTGCTCAAGGCGCCGTCGCGGCTTTCGCCGGCGCGCGATCCCAAGGCGGCGGAAGAACGCGCACAGCTCGTGCTCGCCGCCATGCGCGAGGAAGGCAAGATCGGCGACAAGGAATACAAAATGGCGCTGAGCGCGCCGGCGACGCGCTCGCCCTCCTACTGGACCGGCTCGGAGAATTATGTCGCCGACACGGTCATGGAGGAACTTCCCGACCTGATCGGCGACGTGCGCGGCGACATCGTCATCGACACCACCGTGGATCTGACGCTGCAGAAGCTCGCCGAGCAGTCGATCCGCCGGCTGATCGACGAGAGCGGCAGAAAGCTCAACGTCACCCAGGGCGCGTTGGTGTCGATCGATGATTCCGGCGCCGTTCGCGCCATGGTCGGCGGTTACGACTATTCGACCAGCCAGTTCGACCGCGCCTCGGAAGCGCGGCGCCAGCCGGGATCGGCCTTCAAGCCTTTCGTCTACATGGCGGCGCTGGAAGCAGGCCGCACACCGGACAGCGTGCGCAACGACGCCCCGATCAGAATAGGCAAATGGACGCCGGAGAACTATGGCGGCAAATATTATGGCAAGGTGACGCTGGCCACCGCACTGGCGAAGTCGCTGAACTCGGTGGCGGCGCAACTCACCATGGAGGTCGGCCCCGACGCTGTGGTTGAGGCCGCGCACCGCATGGGCATCCAATCCGACCTGCAGTCGAACACCTCGATCGCGCTCGGCACCTCGGAAGTGACGCCGCTGGAACTGACCGCCGCCTATGTGCCTTTCGCCAATGGCGGCTACAAGCCGGATATCCATTTCATCCAGCGCGTCACCACGGCTAGCGGCAAGGTGCTCTACGAAAACAATGGCGGCAGCGCGCCGCGCGTCCTCAAGGCCGACATCGTCGGCATGATGAACTCTATGATGACGGGCACGGTCGAAGTCGGCAC
>NZ_RZSR01001457.1:0-956 GCF_004023265.1 Mesorhizobium sp. M1A.F.Ca.IN.020.06.1.1 | reverse complement strand
TCTCCAGGATGAGCGCGGGCCATCCCGAACTGCCGCCGCAATCCGCTGTCCTGCCTGCCGTCCGAAATCCGTTCGCCTCGTAGAAGGCGATCGCCGCCGCATTCGCCTGCTCGACCTCCAGACGCAGCGTCCGCATCTGCGGAAAACTGGCCTCGACTTCGTCGAGCAGCGCCTGGCCGATCCCTTGCCGCTGACAATCCGGAGATACGTGGAGCTGGTTCAGAAGGACGATCTTCGGGTCGGTGGTGGCGGTCGCGAAAGTCATGCCGCCAAGCCGCTTGCCATCGTCAGCGACCAGGAATTCGGAATTCGGCCGGGCCAGCTGCGCCTTGAGCGAAGCAAGAGAATGCCAGTCGTCGGTGATCGCCGTTACATGCTCGGCGCCGTAAATGGCGTCATAGATCGCATACCACGTCTCGACCAGCAGCGCGCGGATCGCAACAAGATCGTGCTCGCTGGCGGTGCGGACGAACATCGCTCTATTCGATGCCGAGCTTGGCCTTGACCAGCTCGTTGACCGCCTGCGGGTTCGCCTTGCCGCCGGTCGCCTTCATCACCTGGCCGACGAACCAGCCGGCCATGGTCGGCTTGGCGCGCGCCTGCTCGGCCTTGTCCGGATTGGCGGCGATGACCTCGTCGACCGCCTTCTCGATGGCGCCGGTGTCTGTCACCTGCTTCATGCCGCGGCTTTCGACCAGTTGGCGCGGATCACCGCCCTCGTTCCAGACGATCTCGAACAGGTCCTTGGCGATCTTGCCGGAGATCGTGCCCTCCTTGATCAGGTCGACGACGGTACCGAGCTGCTCAGGCGAAAGCGGAGCGTTTTCAATATCTTTGCCAGCCTTGTTGAGAGCGCCCAGCAGGTCGTTGATGACCCAGTTGGCGGCAAGCTTGCCGTCGCGCCCCGAGGCCACCTTCTCGAAATAGTCGGCGATCGGCTTTTCCGAGACCAGCAC
>NZ_RZSR01001456.1:0-959 GCF_004023265.1 Mesorhizobium sp. M1A.F.Ca.IN.020.06.1.1 | reverse complement strand
GTTCATGGCGAGAGCCTGGGCGTGGTCGGAAAGCCGCGTCAGACGGTTTTTAGGTCGTCTGAAAATCGACGCAATGATTGACACCGCTGCCGACGCACACGCGACGCTTATAACCATCTGTAATTACGATAAATATCAGTCCAAGAACGAACCAAGCGACGCACTCGTCGACGCACCCAGCGACGCACCAGCGACGCACCAGCGACGCAAACGAGAACCAAGAAACCAAGAAACCAAGAAGGTTGTTGCTAAAGCAACAACGCTGCCAGCCAGTTCGAAAAAGCCCAAGGCCACGGCAGAACATCAAAATTGGCAAGGCTCGGCCGAAGAGCAATTCTATGAATCCCTGTCGTCATGGGAAAAGGCCGGGGTGCCGCGCGGGATGCTGTTCCAGATCGGGGAATTCCTCGACCGCGACTTCCCGCAATTGATCGACATCGCGGCGCGGGCAGCCGCAGCCAAGAGCCCGCGGGCGTATCTCGGCGGTGTTCTGAAACTCTATCGCATCGAAAACGCGCCGCCGGCACCGTCCGATCCGCTGCTGCCAGCCTGGATCACCGAAGCCCGTGCGCAAGGCTACCCGGTCGAGCGCGAGGGCAATTACTGGCGCTTCGCGGGCGGGCTTTTCGACGATGCCAAGGAACAGGTCGGCAACTGATGCGAGAGCTAGCCGACATCGGAATTCACGTAGCGGATCGCGAAGGGGAGCAGCGCACCACCTGCCCGTCCTGCTCGCCGCACCGCAGGAAAAAAAGGGACAAGTGCCTTGCTGTCAGGATCGACCGAGACGGAGCAACCTACTTCTGCCACCACTGCGGCTACAACGGCGGCGTTCGAGCCGGGCAAACTTTCGGCGGCGGCAAAGGACTTCGCAAAGAAAACTCGTGGCATAAGCGAGACGACTTTGGCGCAGCTCGGCGCCGCCTCCGGAACGGCATACTTTCCGCGTAGGCTCGAAA
>NZ_RZSR01001455.1:0-959 GCF_004023265.1 Mesorhizobium sp. M1A.F.Ca.IN.020.06.1.1 | reverse complement strand
GCGCAGAGATCGCCCGGAAGTCGTAGGCCATCGGCCGCGCCGCCGGCGTGCCGTTCGACGTAATCCGAAGCCGCCCGACAGGGTTCGCGGTGAAGCCGGCGAGACTGTACTTCCGCTCGACCCAGCCCGCGTCCTGAAGCGGGGTCTGCGTCACCTGCGGAACCGGGGTCCAAACATCGTTGGCGGCGTCAACGTGCAGCGCGATCGTCGCTCCGGTCGGGATCTTGGTCTTAAGGTAGGCCAGGATGTCGACGAGTGTTCCCATGTCGAAGGCGCGCGTCACATAGGTGCCTGTCGTCTGCAGCTCACCCTCGATCGCCAGGATCACCGGGAACACCACGGGCGAGACCTTGGCCGCGCCCGACAACACTGCCCGCACCTGGACGTTGCCGGTGTAGAACGACTGCAGTTCCCACGCCTGGTCGGGATTGAGCAGTGTGATCGAGCCGTCGTCGAGTTCGACCTCGAAATGCATCGCCGCCGCCGCGGTCGGCAGCTCGACCTCGGCGCGGATCAGGAGATCGCTCATGTTGGCGACCGCGAAGGTGCCGACATTGACGGTCTTGGTCGCCGGCGCGAATTTAGCCGCAACCAGCTGGAAGCAGATGTCCTCGTCCTGGTGCGGCGTCCAGGTGACGGCGTTCGACGACGACAGCATGACGCCGACCGAATAGGGCTGCGCGGCGACCGGCTGCTGCAGGTCGGCATCGAAGTCGCCGAGCTTGGCGGTCTTATCGAATGGTTGCCATCGTTGGTCTTGACGACGAAGGCGTATTCGATGCCGCCGGCGAGCCAGATCGGATAGGGGAAGCGGATCTCGGTCCACTGGCCGATCACCGCTGCGTTCATGTCGTAGAACGCCTGGGCGATGACGTTGACGGTCGGGATGCCGTTGGCGACCTCGACAAGCTCGAGCACAATCGGATTGTCGGGATCGCCGACCAGGCAGACCTTCAGGT
>NZ_RZSR01001454.1:0-962 GCF_004023265.1 Mesorhizobium sp. M1A.F.Ca.IN.020.06.1.1 | reverse complement strand
CACGGTTGGGCTCGTCGGCTCTTGCTTCGGCAAGCCTCAGGCCGGACTCGATGACCGCCAGCAGGTTCCTGAAGTCATGCGCAATGCCGCCAGTCATCTCCCCCAATGCAGCAAGGCGATTCCTCGCACGCTCGCGTCCCTCGACTACGGCCCAGCCATCGATAGAAGCGTCCAGCAACTGAGAGCGCCCGCCTCGCCCAGCTTGAGACCGCGACTGATTTTCGCATGTATGCACGTCGCCTGTCATGAGAGCCGTCCCCAATCGACGACAGCCGGGAACTCGTGCCCCGGTCTGACGCAGTATCCAATCCTTCCTTGTTTCAGCCCGGTCCCGTAGGCATGGTCTGATCGCGCCGGACGAACCCTCGTGTCATGATGTCTTCGACTTTCGGAAATGCCTTGAGGGCCGCCTCCGGCAGAACGCCATTCGGGCCAACCAGCTCGGTCCAGCCATGTGCCTCGGGCGCTCCGACGATGATACGTCCGACCATTCCGGCGTGCTCATGCGGGATGCAATAGTAGTCATAGGCCCCCTTCTCGGTGAAAATGACCGAAAAGCTCTCATTGGGCAGGAGGTAATCGGAATCCCACGGTTTTGCCGCCTTGGGCATGCGGCGCGGTCTCTCGAAGTTCGTCGGACTGTAGGCAGTCGCCGTGTGCGAATTGCCGGAATTGAGATTCGTCCAGCGCACCGTCTGTCCCGGTTCGACCAGGATGCCGATCGGGTCGAACCAGACCTGTGAGCCGTCGTCGCGGCCTCGCATTCTGATTTCCACCACCTCGTCGGCCCACGCGACCTGGGGAGAGAGGGAAAGGGCAGCCACAAGCCCGCCACCCCCGCCCAGTACCTGACGACGTGTGACGCTCATTTGGCGACACGTGCTTCGTCGGCGGCAGAGACGTGCCACAACACGACGTGGGCGTGCGGTTCCGGAACGCCGGGATGCCCGGCATTGTAGTAG
>NZ_RZSR01001453.1:0-963 GCF_004023265.1 Mesorhizobium sp. M1A.F.Ca.IN.020.06.1.1 | reverse complement strand
GCCCTGAGCCGATCCTGGCGCACGCTGTCCTCGATCGCGTCGGCGAGCTTGCGCACGTCGTCGGACTTCAGGTCGGCATCCTCGTCCATGCCGACACGCAAGGCGTCGAGCACCGTGGTGATGCCGGCGGTCGCCACCTGCGCATCGTGGGCGAGCACGGCGGCGATCGGGTTCCAGCGCACTTTCGGACGCGGCGCGTAATGGCCTTCGAGGTGATCGGTGTGCAGTTCTACGAGACCCGGGATGATGTAGTCGCCGCCCATGTCCTCGCCGGTGCGGGCCGCACCCGGCTCGATCGCGGCGATCAGCCCATCGCGCAGCAGCAGCGAGCCCGCGACGATCTCGTCGGGCAGCACGATGCGGGCATTGTTCAAAACGGTCTCGGCGGTCATTTCAGCAGTCCTATCTCAGGCGGGCGGACATCAGGCGGTTTTTCTGGCCGGGCCGCGTCCAAGCACGTGGTGCGAGAGCACCATGAAGGGCGCGCCCGGTTCGGTTTCGACGAACAGCGTCAGCGCATCCACCGGCACCGGACGCTGCAGCACATCCGCGAACAGGCTGTCGATTGCAGCGCGAAGGCGCGGGCTTTCCTGTGGCCCGACCCGTCCGGAGAGCGTCATGTGGAAGCGGAACGTCTCGAAGACGTAGGGATAACCCCACTGGCAGAGGTTGCGGAACTCATCCGGCTTCAGCGAGTCTGGGCTGCGGCGCTCGATCTCGGCCTCGGTCAGCGGCGCGCGGAAGCGGTCGAAAGCGCGCACGACCTCGCCGGCGAAACTGTTGAGCGGCTCGAAAGGACTTTCCGGCACCAGCGCGAAAAAGCCGTCGATCTGGCCGACGACCAAACGCGGGATGACGACTGGCGGCGTGACCTCGGCGAAATCGTCGAGCGCCGCCCGCAGCGAGGCTTCCGATTCGCTGGGCGCCAGCCGGAACGGCGCCTTCAGCGTCGCGTGGCAGCCG
>NZ_RZSR01001452.1:0-967 GCF_004023265.1 Mesorhizobium sp. M1A.F.Ca.IN.020.06.1.1 | reverse complement strand
CTCGTGGGGAGCGCCGGCGTCGCCGGTGTTGGTGCCGCCTGCATCGTTGGCGCCGTGACCCCCACCCGCGTCGCTTCGCGCAATGACCTCCGCCATCGAGGCGGAGGGGGAGGCGTCGGCGCTTTCAGCCGACCCAAGCACTGCTGCCGCGTCCACCGCTGCGGCGGCCTCCATAGGCGGAGTCTCTTCCGCGACCGCAGCCGACGCTTCCGCCGGGTCTTTCGCGTCAGGCTCCGTCGCGGCTTCCGCGATGGCTTCGGCAGGAACTACAGCGGCAGCCGGCTCGGATCCCTCGACCGTTGCCTCTGCAACCGTGTCTGTTGCCACGGCGTGCGCCTCTGCCGCCTGTGCAGCACGCGCAGCCTCTTCCGCCGCAAGCTTCGCAGCCGCGGCCTCGCGGGCGGCATTGTCCAGCGCGTCGAGCTTGGCCTTCACCTCCGCCGCCGGCTTCGGTTCGGCGCGATAGCCAAGGCCTTTGAGGATCTCTTCCATGTCGTCGGCGGTGGCGCCGAGGATCGACATCATGGGCGGCGTCACCATGAAGGCGTGGCCGTCATAGGCGCCGTCGGGTCGCTGGCCGAGGCCGGGCTTCCAGTTGGTCGCGGGGCGAATGAGATCGGCCAGCCGCTCTAGGATATCGACGCGCACGGCGCGGCGGCCGAGATTGCGATAGCCGGCGAGCTTGTAAAACGTCTTGTCGAAAGCAGGATCGATCACCACCGAGGTGCGGCCCGATGCCAGCGCATTCACCACGTCGCCGAAGCCTGGCTTGTCCTTGCCGTCGCTCTTAAGCGCCCAGAGCAGCGTCACCAGCCCGGCCGGCGCCGGCTTGATCAGCGCCGGCACGAAGACGTGGTAGGCACCGAAGCGCACGCCAAGACGCCGCAGCGCCGCGCGGCCTTCCTGGTCGAGCGACTTCATTTCCTCGGCGATGTCGCGGCGGTTGATGAGGCCGAAATGCTCGACG
>NZ_RZSR01000145.1:0-8822 GCF_004023265.1 Mesorhizobium sp. M1A.F.Ca.IN.020.06.1.1 | reverse complement strand
GTGTAGATGATGGCGACGACCGAGAGCGTGAAGATCAGCGGCGCGAACATCTCCGACGCCAGCGGGAACATCGGCAGCGAGAAGCGCAGGAAGCCGTATCCGCCCATCTTCAACAGGATGCCGGCCAGGATGACCGAACCCGCCGTCGGCGCCTCGACATGCGCGTCGGGCAGCCAGGTGTGCACCGGCCACATCGGCATCTTCACCGCGAAGGAGGCGAAGAAGGCGAGCCACAGCCAGGTCTGCATGTTGGCCGGGAAGTTGTGCGTCAGCAGCGTGGTGATGTCGGTCGTGCCGGACTGGAAGAACATCGCCATGATGGCGAGCAGCATCAGCACCGAGCCGGCAAGCGTATAAAGGAAGAACTTGAACGAGGCATAGACGCGCCGCTTGCCGCCCCAGACACCGATGATGATGAACATCGGGATCAGGCCGCCCTCGAAGAAGACGTAGAAGAGCACGATGTCGAGCGCGCAGAACACGCCGATCATCAGCGTCTCGAGGATCAGGAAGGCGATCATGTAGGCCTTGACGCGCTTCTCGATCGCATCCCACGAGGCCAGGATGCAGAGCGGCATCAGGAAGGTGGTCAGGATGACGAACAGCATCGAGATGCCGTCGACGCCCATATGGTAGGAGATGCCCGAATCCAGCCAGGCGTGCTTCTCGACGAATTGGAAGCCGGCCTGCGAATTATCGAAGCCCTTCCAGATGAACAGCGACACCACGAAGGTGAACGCCGTCGTGATGAAGGCGATCGAGCGGATGTTGCGGCGCGCGTTTTCGCTGTCGTCGCTGATCGGCAGAATGAGCAGAACACCAACCAGCGGCAGGAAGGTGACCAGCGAGAGGATTGGCCAGTCGGTCATCAGAGCATCATCCAGGTGACGAGAGCGGCCACGCCGATCAGCATGGCGAAGGCATAGTGGTAGAGGTAGCCGGTCTGCAATTTGACGACGCGGTTGGTGACGTCGACGATGCGCGCCGAGATGCCGTCCGGGCCGAGCCCGTCGATGATGGCGCCGTCACCGGTCTTCCATAGGAACCGGCCGAGGCGCTTCGCCGGCCGCACGAAAAGGAAGTCGTAGAGCTCGTCGAAATACCATTTGTTGAGCAGGAAGCCGTAGAGCAGGCGATGGTTGGCGGCGACGCTCCGGGGCAGTTCTGGCGAGCGGATGTAGAACTTCCACGCGACCGCAAAGCCGATGACCATGGCGATGAACGGAGCCAGTTCCACCCACAACGGCAATTCGTGGATCTCGTGCAGGATGTGGTTGTCCGGCAGCGTGAACAGCGAGGCCTTCCAGAACTCGGCATAGCCCTCGCCGATGAAGGCGCCGTGGAAGATGATGCCGGCAAACAGCGCGCCGGCAGCCAGCACGTAGAGCGGCACCAGCATCACCGGCGGCGATTCATGCACGTGATGCATGACCTCGTGGCTGGCGCGCGGCTCGCCGTGGAAGGTCATGAAGATCAGTCGCCAGGAATAGAAGCTTGTGAAGGCGGCGGCGATCACGAGCAGCACGAAGGCAAAGCCCGCGACCGCGTTGTGGCTGGCAAAGGACGCTTCGATGATGGCGTCCTTGGAGAAGAAGCCGGCGGTGCCGATCACCGTCGCCGGGATCCCGACGCCGGTCAGCGCCAGGGTGCCGATCACCATCATCCAGTAGGTCTTGGGGATGAGCGTCCTCAACCCGCCCATCAGGCGCATGTCCTGCTCGTCGGAGACGGCGTGGATGACCGAGCCCGAGCCGAGGAAGAGCAGCGCCTTGAAGAAGGCATGCGTGAACAGATGGAAGATCGCCGCGCCATAGGCGCCGACGCCGAGCGCCACGAACATATAGCCGAGCTGCGAGCAGGTCGAATAGGCGATGACGCGCTTGATATCGTTCTGGACAAGGCCGACGGTGGCCGCGAAGAAGGCGGTGAAGGCGCCGATGAAGGTGACGACGGTCAGCGCCGAATGCGACAGCTCGAACAGCGGCGAGAGCCTCGCCAGCATGAACACGCCGGCCGTCACCATGGTCGCGGCATGGATCAGCGCCGAGACGGGCGTCGGGCCTTCCATGGCATCGGGCAGCCAGGTGTGCAGCGGCACCTGCGCCGACTTGCCCATGGCGCCCATGAACAGCAGCAGGCACACCACCGTTAGCGCCGTGTGCTTGTCGAGCGCATGGCCGAGGAAGGTGAGCACCGCGGCGCCCTCCGGCGCGCCTTCGGCCGGAAGGAAGGAGGCTGCGTTGGCAAAGACTGTGCCGAGATTGACCGAGCCGAACAGCACGAAGACGCCGAAGATGCCGAGCGCGAAGCCGAAGTCGCCGACGCGGTTGACGACGAAGGCCTTGATCGCCGCGGCGTTGGCGGAGGGCTTCTTGTACCAGAAGCCGATCAGCAGATAGGAGGCGAGGCCGACGCCTTCCCAGCCGAAGAACATCTGCACCAGATTGTCAGCCGTCACCAGCATCAGCATCGCGAAGGTGAACAGCGACAGATAGGCGAAGAAGCGCGGCCGGTTCGGATCGTGGTGCATGTAGCCGATCGAATAGATATGGACCAGCGCCGACACGGTGTTGACGACGACCAGCATCACCACCGTCAGTGTGTCGATCCTGAGCGCCCAGGCGACGTCGAGCCCGCCCGCCTGGATCCAGCGCAGCACCGGCACGGTGAACACTTCGCCATGGCCGAAGCCGACGGTGAAGAAGGCGATCCACGACAGCACCGCCGCGATCACCAGGAAGCCGGAAGTGATGTATTCGGATGCCTTGGCGCCGAGCGAATTGCCGAACAGGCCGACAATCAGGAAGCCGAGCAGCGGAAGGAAGACGATGGCCTGGTACATGGTTGTTCCCGTCAACCCTTCATCTGGTTCACGTCTTCGACCGCTATCGAGCCGCGGTTGCGGAAGAAGACGACAAGAATGGCAAGTCCGATCGCGGCCTCCGCCGCGGCGACCGTCAGCACGAACAGGGCGAATACCTGCCCTACGAGGTCATGCAGCGCCGCCGCGAAGGCGACGAAGTTGATGTTGACCGCGAGCAGGATCAGCTCGATCGACATCAGGATGACGATGATGTTGCGGCGGTTCAAAAAAATGCCGAACACGCCGAGCGTGAACAGGATCGCCGATACGGTCAGATAATGCGCGATGCCGACGACCATCTCAGATACCCTCGCCCGACTTGACCTTGCGGATTTCCATGCCCGTTGCCGGCGTGCGGCCGACCTGGGCGGCGATCGACTGCCGCTTGACGCCTTCCTTGTGGCGCAGCGTCAGCACGATGGCACCGATCATGGCGACCAGAAGCACGAGGCCGGCGATCTGGAAATAATAGAGATAGTCCGTGTAGAGGATGTCGCCGAGCGCCGCCGTGTTGGAGCGCGCGGCGAGGTCCGGCGTTGCCTTCGCCACCGTCGAGGCAAGCTGCGGCGCGAAGCTGTAGCCGCCGAGCACGACGATCAGTTCCGCCGCCAGGATCAGTCCGACCAGCGCGCCGATCGGCGCATATTGCAGCGCGCCCTGCTTCATCTCCGCGAAGTCGACGTCGAGCATCATGACGACGAAAAGGAACAGCACCATCACAGCGCCGACATAGACGACGAGCAGGATCATCGCCAGGAACTCGGCGCCGGTCAGCATGAACAGGCCAGCGGCATTGAAGAAGGTGAGGATCAGGAACAGCACCGAATGCACGGGGTTGCGCGACGAAATGACCATGAAGGCCGACGCCACGGCGATAAAGGCGAAGAGGTAGAAAAAGACCGCCTCTAGTCCACTCAGCATGGGGTTCCCTCGGGTTCCTGTCCGAACACTGGCTCAGCGCCCCTGCTCGATGTCGCCGCCGCCTCTGGCTGGCAAAGTTGCGTGTTCCTATCGCATGTTCCGATCGGGTTGAAAGACCCGATCGAAAGAAACATGCGACACTCTTTTCATTCCGGAGGATGATCTGGTCCGAAAGTCTGCAACTTTCGGTGACCATCCTTTGGACGAGGCCCTCGCCCCGTCCATGCGTCAAATCTCAGCGATAGGGCGCGTCCAACGCGATGTTGCGCGCCAGCTCACGCTCCCAGCGATCGCCGTTCGCGAGCAGCTTTTCCTTGTTGTAGTAAAGCTCCTCGCGCGTCTCGGTCGCGAATTCGAAATTCGGCCCCTCGACGATGGCGTCGACCGGGCAGGCTTCCTGGCAGAAGCCGCAATAGATGCACTTCACCATGTCGATATCGTAGCGCACGGTGCGCCGCGTACCGTCGTTGCGGCGCGGGCCGGCTTCGATGGTGATCGCCTGTGCCGGACAGATCGCCTCGCAAAGCTTGCAGGCGATGCAGCGCTCCTCCCCATTGGGGTAGCGGCGCAGCGCGTGCTCGCCGCGGAAGCGCGGGCTGGTCGGTCCCTTCTCGTGCGGATAGTTGATCGTCTCCTTCGGCGCAACGAACTGGCGCATCGACAGGAAGAAGGCGCTGACGAAATCCTTCAGCAGCAGGGCCTTTGCGGCTTGGGCAAGAGCGGACATCACGCAAACCCCGTGATCTTGAGGAAGGCCGCGGTGGCGACGACCATGAACAGCGAGATCGGCAGGAAGACCTTCCAGCCTAGCCGCATCAGCTGATCATAGCGGTAGCGCGGCACAAACGCCTTCACCATCGAGAACATGAAGAACACCAGGCAGACCTTGAGCACGAACCAGATCAGGCCCGGCACCCAGGTGAAGGGCGCGAAGTCGAACGGTGGCAGCCAGCCGCCGAGGAACAGGATGGTGGCCAGCGCGCACATCAGGACGACGGCGACGTACTCGCCCAGGAAGAAGAGCAGGAACGGCGTCGACGAATATTCGACCATGTGTCCGGCGACGAGTTCCGATTCCGCTTCCACCAGATCGAAGGGCGGACGGTTCGTCTCGGCCAGCGCCGAGATGAAGAACACGATGAACATCGGGAACAGCGACAGCCAGTGCCAGTCGAGGAAGGTGTTGGGCAGGCCGAGCTTGGTGCCGAGGCCATCCTGCTGCGAGAGCACGATGTCGGAGAGGTTGAGCGAGCCGACGCAAAGCAGCACGGTGACGATGACGAAGCCGATCGACACCTCGTAGGACACCATCTGCGCGGCTGAGCGCAGCGCGCCCAGGAACGGATATTTCGAGTTCGATGCCCAGCCGCCCATGATCACGCCGTAGACCTCGAGCGAGGAGATGGCGAAAACATAAAGGATGCCGACATTGATGTTAGCGATAGCCCAGCCTTGATTGACCGGAATGACCGCCCAGGCCGAGATCGCGAGCACGGCTGAGACCAGTGGCGCCAGCAGGAAGACGCCCTTGTTGGCGCCCGACGGGATCACCGGCTCCTTGAAGACGAATTTCAAAAGGTCGGCGAAGGCCTGCAGCGTGCCCCAGGGACCGACCACGTTCGGGCCGCGGCGCAGCTGCACCGCAGCCCAGATCTTGCGGTCGGCATAAAGCACGTAAGCCACAAAGATCAAAAGAACGACGATCAGCACGACCGACTTCAACAGGATCAGCAGCGCCGGCAGCACGTAGAAGGAAAAGAAGGTGTCCATGCTTATTCCGCCGCCTGCTTGAAGCCGCTCTTGGCCAGCGCCGAGCACTCAGCCATCACGGCCGAGGCCCGCGCGATCGGGTTGGTGAGATAGAAGTCCTTCACCGGCGAGGTGAAGGTGCCCTTGTTCAAGCGTCCGCCGAGCTTCGCCGCCCTGGCAACGCCGTCGGCGCTGCCCGCCGCGACATGATCGACGCGGGCAAGATGGGGGTATTCGCCATAGAGCTTCGCGCGCAGCTGCGCCAGCGAATCGAACGGCAGCTTCTTGCCGAGCACATCCGACAGCGCCCGCAGGATCGCCCAGTCCTCGCGCGCTTCGCCCGGGGCGAAACCGGCGCGGTTGGTCTGCTGCACGCGGCCTTCCGTGTTCACATAGGTGCCGGACTTTTCGGTGTAGGCAGCAGCCGGCAGGATGACATTGGCGCGGTGCGCGCCCGCATCGCCATGCGTGCCGATATAGACGACGAAGGCGCCGCCGGTCTTGGCCATGTCGATCTCGTCGGCGCCAAGCAGGAACAGGAGATCCGTCGCGCCCAGCATGCCGGCGACATTCTTGCCGCCCTCGCCCGGCACGAAGCCGACGTCGAGCCCGCCGACTCTGGCCGCCGCGTTGTGCAGCACCGCGAAGCCGTTCCACTCGGCCGTGACGGCATTGACGGTCGTCGCCAGCCTTGCCGCCTGGCCGAGCACTGCCGCGCCGTCCGAGCGCGCCAGGGCGCCCTGGCCGACGATGATCAGCGGATGCGCTGCATTCTTCAGCACCTCGAAGAACTTGCCGTTGCCGTCGGCCAAGTCCTTCAAGGATTCTGGGCCGGCGCCGATGAGCTCGTAGTCATAGCGCGTGTCGCCGATCTCGCCGATGACGCCGATCGGCAGGTTGCCGACGCGCCAGCGCTTGCGGATGCGGGCGTTGAGCACGGAGGCCTCGAAGCGCGGATTGGCGCCGACGATCAGCACCGCGTCGGCCTGCTCGATGCCTTCTATGGTCGGATTGAAGATGTAGCTCGCGCGGCCGAGCGACGGATCGAGCGCGGCGCCGTCCTGGCGGCAGTCGATGTTCTTGGAGCCGAGCGCCGCCATCAAAAGCTTGAGCGCATAGATTTCCTCGACCGCGGCGAGGTCGCCGGCGATCGCACCGACGCGCTCAGGGGCCGTCTTCGACACCTCGTCCTTGATCGCCGCGAAGGCTTCCGCCCAGCTTGCCGGAGCAAGCTTGCCGTTCTTGCGAACGTAGGGACGATCGAGGCGCTGGGTGCGCAGGCCATCCCAGATGAAGCGCGTCTTGTCCGAGATCCACTCCTCGTTCACGGCCTCGTTGACGCGCGGCAGGATGCGCATCACCTCGCGGCCGCGGCTATCGACGCGGATCGCCGAGCCGACGGCGTCCATGACGTCGATCGACTCCGTCTTGGTCAGCTCCCACGGCCGCGCCTGGAAGGCGAACGGCTTGGAGGTCAGCGCGCCGACCGGGCAAAGGTCGATGACGTTGCCCTGGAGCTCGGAGGTCATCGCCTGTTCGAGATAGGTGGTGATCTCGGCATCCTCGCCGCGGCCGATCAGGCCGAGTTCGGAGATGCCGGCGACCTCGGTGGTGAAGCGGACGCAGCGCGTGCAGTGGATGCAGCGGTTCATCACCGTCTTGACCAGCGGACCGATATACTTGTCTTCGACCGCCCGCTTGTTCTCATGGTAGCGCGAGGAGTCGACGCCGAAGGCCATCGCCTGGTCCTGCAGGTCGCACTCGCCGCCCTGGTCGCAGATCGGGCAATCCAGCGGATGGTTGATCAGCAGGAACTCCATCACGCCTTCGCGGGCCTTCTTGACCATCGGCGTGTTGGTGAAGATTTCCGGCGCTTCGCCATTCGGGCCGGGGCGCAGGTCGCGCACGCCCATGGCGCAGGAGGCCTGCGGCTTGGGCGGGCCACCCTTCACCTCGATCAGGCACATGCGGCAATTGCCGGCGATGGACAACCGCTCATGGAAGCAGAAGCGCGGCACTTCCGCGCCGGCGTCCTCGGCCGCCTGCAGCAGCGTGTAATGGTCGGGTACCGTGATCTCTTTCCCGTCGACCTTGAGCTTTGCCATTCGCCTCAAACCCTCGCGGATTTCCCGCAATCTTTCGTTCCGGGGCGCGACTGCGCCCGGCATTTCATCTCACTACTTGGCGGCCAGCGCCGCCGCTTGGCCAGTCCAGTCGTCGCGGCCGACGCGGCCGGCGAGCGACAGGTAATCCTCGACCCAGGCGATCTCTTCCGCGGTCCAGGCAGCGATCTGGTCGTAGGACCAGATGCCAAGACCATTCAGCACCTTCTCCAGCTTCGGCCCGATGCCCGATATCGCCTTCAGGTCGGACGGCTTTGCCGGCTTGTCGATCGCCTTGGGCTGCCTGAAATCTTCCGGCATCAGACCGGTCGCGGCCGTTCCGGCTACCGTGTCGCCTCTCGCGTCGAGCGCCTTCTCAGCGCTGGCGTTCGCCGCGATGTCGGTCACATCCCTGGCGAAGGTCTGCGCCTCGGCGATCAGCGTCTCGGTCGCCTTGCGCGCCTTGGACGAATTGTTGGCGGCTTCGGTCCGCGCCTCGAGATCGTCGAGGAACGGCTGGAGCATGCGCTGCGAGGCTTCGACGGCGCCGGAGAACGCGCCCACCCAGACACCCAGGGCATGGTTGGCGAAACCGATGCCTACCGCCGATAGTGCAGCCACGCCCGCGACAGGATGCGCCATCAGGTTGACGGCGCTGGCCATCTCCCTCGGCATCATCTTGGTCAGGTCCGGGTTCATCTTCTCGAGTTCGTCCAAATAAGGCATCAGCGGGTAGGCTATCGAATACGGCGCCATAGACATCTCCTGGTCGTTTCTTCGTGCGCCCCGCCCCTGCTTTCCGTCCCGGGCAATGCCCGTCTTGCAAATCTATTCCGCCGCCGCCATCACCGGCTCGACCCGGTGCGCGTTGCGCGAAAACTCGTCGATGCGGCGCTCCACCTCGCCACGGAAATGCCGCATCAGGCCCTGGATCGGCCAGGCCGCGGCATCGCCCAGCGCGCAGATCGTGTGACCTTCCACCTGCTTGGTGACATCGAGCAGCATGTCGATCTCGCGCTTCTGCGCTTCGCCGCGCACCAGCCGTTCCATCCCCCGCCACATCCAGCCGGTGCCTTCGCGGCACGGCGTGCACTGGCCGCAGCTCTCATGCTTGTAGAAGTAGGAAAGCCTGGCGATCGCCTTCACGATATCGGTCGACTTGTCCATGACGATGACAGCCGCAGTGC
>NZ_RZSR01001451.1:0-967 GCF_004023265.1 Mesorhizobium sp. M1A.F.Ca.IN.020.06.1.1 | reverse complement strand
TCTGTGGGCCGCGGCGAGCTGGGCATGCGCGCGGGCAAGCTCGCGATGCGCATTTTTCAGCCGGTCGCTTTGCCAGAAGGTGCCGACGCTGGCAATCCAGGCGAGAATCAAAGGGCAAACCGTGGCCGTAAGCCAGACGGTGCGGCTGATCGGAAAGCCCATGGCCGGGACCACAACCAGCGTCAACAAGAGCGAGACAGCGACCGAAGCGAACGCGACGACTGCGGACTTCAAGATTATGCGACTCATCGCTGTCTCCCAACGGACTGCCTCTGTGCCAGCAAGCGCTGAAGGTGACCTTTCCGGGACGATTAAAATTTGAAGCGAGGCGCCATTTTCACGACGCAAGACGCGCGGAAGTTGTGGATAAACTCCGCGTCCGCATGCCATAAGGAGGCCATGACGACGACACCCGAGCCCGCCCGTTTTGCCCATGTCACGGATTGGGTATTCGACCTCGACAACACGCTCTATCCGCATCACTCGAACCTGTTCGCGCAGATCGACGTGAAGATGACTGCCTATGTCGGCGAGCTGCTGACGCTCTCGCGCGAGGAGGCGCGCAAGCTGCAGAAAGAGCTCTACCTGGAGTACGGCACGACGCTGAACGGGCTGATGGCGCGCCACGGCATCGACCCCGACGACTTCCTCGAGAAGGTGCACGACATCGACTATTCCTGGCTGGTGCCCGATCCGGTGCTCGGTGCCGCGATCCGCCAATTGCCGGGCCGCAAGTTCATTTTCACCAATGGGGACCGCAAGCATGCCGAGCGCGCCGCGCGCCAGCTCGGCGTATTGGATCATTTCGACGACATCTTCGACATCGTCGCGGCGGGTCTCAACCCCAAGCCGGCCCGCCAGACCTATGAGCGGTTCGCCGAGCTGCATTCCGTGACCGGCCACAACGCGGTGATGTTCGAGGACCTGGCGCGCAACCTCTCTGTGCCGAAATCGCTCGGGATGACGA
>NZ_RZSR01001450.1:0-970 GCF_004023265.1 Mesorhizobium sp. M1A.F.Ca.IN.020.06.1.1 | reverse complement strand
TGGCTATCTGCTCTCCGCCTTCATCACGCCGCTGACCAACAGGCGCACCGACGACTATGGCGGCTCGCTGGAGAACCGCATGCGCTATCCGCTGGAGATCTTCCACGCGGTGCGCGCCGTGTGGCCGGCCGAAAAGCCTATCTCGGTGCGCATCTCGGCCAATGACTGGGTGGGCATCGAAGGCGTCACGCCGGCCGATGCGGTCGAGATCGCCAAGCTTCTGCATCAAACCGGCGTCGATCTCTGCGACGTCTCGGCCGGCCAGACCACGATCGCCGCGAAGCCGGTCTATGGCCGCATGTTCCAGACGCCGTTCTCCGACCGCATCCGCAACGAGGTCGGCATGGCGACGATGGCGGTCGGCAACATCTACGAGCCGGACCACGCCAACTCGATCCTGATGGCAGGACGCGCCGATCTGGTGGCGCTGGCCCGGCCGCATCTCAGCGATCCCTATTGGACGCTGCATGCGGCCGTCACCCTCGGCGACCGCGGCGTCAAATGGCCGGATCCTTATCTGCGCGGACGCGACCAGATCTACCGGCTGGCCGAACGCGAAGCGGCGGCAGGGCTGAAGGTATGAGCGCATTTATGTTTTCACGTCGGCGCCGCCCCTCATCCGCCTGCCGGCACCTTCTCCCCGTGAAGGACGGGAAGAAGGCACAAGCTCAAACGCTGGCGGCCCCCTCTCCCCGTCCTTCACGGGGAGAGGGTAAGGATGAGGCGCAGCGCCTTGCCTGGAGGACTGGCGCATGATTGCCGGCAAGCATGCGCTGGTCACCGGCGGCGGCTCCGGCGTCGGCCGTGCGATCGCACTGTCGCTGGCGGAAGCCGGCGTCGAGGTCACCATCTGTGGCCGCCGCAAGGCCGCGCTGAATGAAGTCGCGAAGGCAAACGACCGCATCTTCGGCATCGGCGCCGATGTCACCGACGAAGCCGACATGACGGCGCTGTACGAGAAGGCCGAGGC
>NZ_RZSR01001449.1:0-971 GCF_004023265.1 Mesorhizobium sp. M1A.F.Ca.IN.020.06.1.1 | reverse complement strand
GCTCCACCCCCAGCCTTGTGCAGCTTCAGCCGATCCGACTGCTTCGCGCGCTCGCGCTGAGCAGCCGATCCCTCTCGCCTTCAGCCTTGACAGGGAACATGAGAGATTAGAAGGCATCGATTCTGCAAGTCGACCTATCAAATCCCAGTAAGCCGCGCTGATCGGATTGATCGCAGTGCCGCTCCTCGAAGCGACATGGAGATGCCTAGCCCAGGGTCTCGAAGAGGCGCAGCAACAGCGTGGCCCTCGGGACCAGCGATGAAATGAAAATCTGCTCCTGGTGGGAGTGCGCGCCCTTGCCGTCCGGCCCCATCCCATCGAGCGTGGGCACAAACTGGGCTGTGAAATTCGCGTCCGAGCCGATCGCGCCATTGACGCCTTCGAGCACGAAACCAATTTCCGCCGCCAGTTGGCGCGCATGCTGGAACAGAGCCTCGATCTCAGGGGATTTCTCGTAACCTGGAAGACGACCGATCTTGGTGATCATCTCGATCGTTACGTCTGGGTCGTAGGATCTGATGGCGCGCATGCGCGCAATGGCCTTTTCCGCCATCTCCGAACTGGGCGCGCTCATGCTTATCCTGGCGAAAGCATGTTCGGGCACGATACTCGTACTGGTCCCCCCCTCGATAATTCCAACATTCATGTAAAACTCACTGTCGTAGTCGTTCATTGACTCGATATCGAGGATTTGCCGTGCGAGCTCACGTACTGCGCTGCGTCCGTGTTGCGCGGCCAGAGAGTGCGCAGAGCGACCAGTTACTTTCATGTCGAAGCTCGCCGTCCCGCCCCTACGCGAAGTAACGATCTTACCGCCGTTGCGTGCCGGCTCCGTGACCAGGACGTAGCGCGCGCGGCGCGCCTCCTCTTCAATGAGTTCTCGTGAGGTGAGACTTCCAACCTCTTCGTCCGGGACAAAGAGGTGGCGGATTGGAAGCCTCCCGGGCCGGCCGGAACGAATTAGATGGCAC
>NZ_RZSR01001448.1:0-972 GCF_004023265.1 Mesorhizobium sp. M1A.F.Ca.IN.020.06.1.1 | reverse complement strand
CCGCATGGGCCGTGCCGAGCCGCTTCTCCTGCACGAAGGTCTCGGCTTTCGGCGCGAATTTCTGCACCGCCTTCCGCATCTCGTCGGCGCCGTGGCCGATCACCAGCGCCAGACCCGTTGCCCCGGCGGCCTCAGCGGCCTTCACCACATGAGCCACCATCGGCAGGCCGGCAATGGCGTGCAGCACCTTGGGCATCGCGCTCTTCATGCGCGTACCTTCGCCGGCGGCGAGGATGACGGACAGGCAGGATCTCTGGCTCATAGGGCAACCGTATGAAAGGATTCAAATCATCGCATGCTAGCAGCGGCGTGATGCTGCACCAATGCGGTTAAATTCCGGTGAGACAGCGGATCACCTGGACTCTTGATCGGCGGGTCCACAATTCGATCCTGTGCACGAAGTGGCAGATCACCCGAGCCGCCCGAGCGCCGGGAAGTTTTCCAGCAGCCAGTAGGATGCGCTCTGCACGCCACCGGTGAGAAAAAACACGCCGGCGACGACGAGCAGCGCGCCGATCGCTTTTTCCACGCGACCGAGATGGACGCGGAATTCTCCCAAGAAGCGCATGAAGGCGCCGGAAAACAGCGCCGCGATCAGGAAGGGGATGCCGAGCCCGAGCGAATAGGCGGCGAGCAGCAGCGCGCCCTCGCCCACCGTCTCGCGGCCGCCGGCTAAAGTCAGGATCGGCCCCAGCACCGGGCCGATGCAGGGCGTCCAGCCGAAGGCAAAGGCCAGCCCCATGACATAGGCGGCGATCATGCTGGCCGGCTTGCCCTGCGACTGGAAGCGCGCCTCGCGCGACAAGAGCGGGATGCGCACGATGCCGAGGAAATTCAGGCCCATGATGATGATCAGCGCGCCGGCCACCATCGCCAGCGGTTCCTGCCAGACGCGCAGCAGCCGGCCGATCGTCGAGGCGCCGGCGCCAAGCGCGACGAAGACGGTCGAGAAGCCGAGCACGAAGGCAACAG
>NZ_RZSR01001447.1:0-973 GCF_004023265.1 Mesorhizobium sp. M1A.F.Ca.IN.020.06.1.1 | reverse complement strand
CGCGCAGCGCTTCGCCACCGTGGTCGGCGAGACGCCGGCCAAATATGTGCTGCGCGTGCGCATGCATCAGGCGCGGCAATGGCTCGCCCGCGACGGCATGCGGGTGTCTGTCGTGGCGGCGAAACTGGGCTACGATTCGGAAGCTTCCTTCAGCCGCGCCTTCAAGCGGGTGATGGGTGTCGCGCCGAGCCATCTGCGCAATGGCGGCGGCGAGCAATCCTGACAGCCGGCGTTCAGGACGCTACCACGCTGGAGGAATTGCCAAGTCTTTTGGACGACGCGTCATTCTTCACCGACAGGGATTGCCTAAGCTGAGCCGAGGAGGAACCGCTCATGGCTAATCAACTCGCAGCGCTTGCGCTCGCCGCGCTCACCATCTCTCCGGGGCAGGCATTCGGCCTTGAAGACAGCTATCTGACGGCCGACAAGATCCCTTATGTCGTCGAAGCGCCGGACCAGCCGCAGCGCCTCGGCCCGCTATGGGGCTCGCGGACCGAGGGCGCGGCCGGCACGCTGCTCAAAGTTCCCGGGAACTGGCGCGCACCGGTCCACGCGCACACCGCCGACTATCGCGCCGTGGTCATCAAGGGGCTCTGGGCGCATTGGCAGATCCAGGGCGGCGAGGCGACCAGGGTCGAGTTGCCGCCGGGCTCCTACTGGACCCAGAAAGCCAACGAGATGCATGACGATGCCTGCCTGTCCGACACCGAATGCGTGATCCTGCTGATCAACGACACGCCCTACGAGACCTATCTGCCGAAGTAAGTGCAAGCCGACAGCAATCGGCCGGTCCGCCCGCTATCCGGCGTGCCGCAGGCTCACCCCGCTGCCCTTATCGAACAGCACCACCTTGTCCGCGTTCCAGGCAAAGCGGACCGGCTGCTCGATTTCGACGGCGGTTCTCGCCGGCACGGTGGCTCTCAGCATCGTGTCGCCGACCCTCAGCGTCACGATCTTCTCGACGCCGTGGTTC
>NZ_RZSR01001446.1:0-975 GCF_004023265.1 Mesorhizobium sp. M1A.F.Ca.IN.020.06.1.1 | reverse complement strand
GCGCAGTCCCGACGGCGACTTCGTGCCGCTGGCTGAGCAGGACGTGGCGCTTTGGGACGACAAGCTGATCGACGAGGCGGAAGCGCTGCTCAGGCGCGCCGCGATCAGGCGAACCATCGGCCGCTACCAATTGGAGGCTGCGGTCCAGTCGGCGCACACGGCAAGGCGGCGGAGCGGCCGCACCGACTGGACCGCGATCCGCCAGCTTTACGACGCGCTGATGGCGATTGCCGGCTCGCCGGTGGTGGCGATCAACCGCGCTGTCGCGATCGCCGAAGCCGAGGGCGCAGCCGAGGGTCTTGCCGCGCTCGACGAGATCGGCGGCGACAAGCGGGTTGGCGAGTACCAGCCTTATTGGGCGGCGCGGGCCGAGCTCTTAGCCAGGCTCGGCAGGACGGCCGAGGCCGCCGAGGCTTATGGCCGGGCGATCGGCCTCGAGCGCGATCCGGCCTTGCGCCATTTCCTGCAGGCCGAGCGGGGGAAGCTGGTCCGCAACTGAGGCGAGACGGCGGTTCCAGCAACTAGTCCTGCGGCCACATCTCATGAGAAAGGTTCAGTTTCCGCATGATCGCATGCTGGCGCAACTTGCCCCACAGCCGTTCGATGTTCGGCCAGGCCACGCGAGCGCTCTTGGTGTCGGGATGCCAGGCCACCAGCATCACGAGATAGATGTCGACCAGCGAAAGTTCCTCACCGGCCAGCCACTCACGGCCGGCGAGCGCGCTATCGAGAATGGCAAAGCCGCGATCCATTTCCGCGATAGCCGCCTCCTTGACCACCTGCACGCTATCGGCGTCGGCCGTGTAGCGGTGGGGGTAATAGAGCCTCAGGATCGCGGGATAGAGCGCCGACGACATGAAGGCCATCCAGCGCAGGAAATCGGCGCGCGCCGGCGAGCCCGCTTGCGGCGCCAGATGCGCTTCTGGATGACGCTCGGCGAGCAGGATGCAGATCGCCGCCGATTCGGTCATCGAC
>NZ_RZSR01001445.1:0-976 GCF_004023265.1 Mesorhizobium sp. M1A.F.Ca.IN.020.06.1.1 | reverse complement strand
GTCCAAGCCGGAGCGCGCCTATCGCTACGCGCTGGTAGCAACGGTGGCCTCGGTGCTCGGCGGCGTCGCCGGCTGGTTCATCGGCCACTACGCCTACGAGGCGGTCGCCAAGCCGATTCTGGAATTCTACGGCAAGTATGACGAGTTCGAGCAGCTGCGCACCTCATCCGGCGTCGGCTTCATCGTCCTGATGCTGATCACCTCGGGCGCGGCGCATTTGCCGCCGATCAAGGTCGTGACGATTCTGTCGGGCGTCATCGGCGTCAACCTCCTGCTGTTCATCGGGCTGGCGATCGTTGCGCGCGGCGCCCGTTTTCTGCTGCTTGCCTGGCTGCTGCGCCGCTACGGCGAGTCGATCAGGGAGTTCATCGAGAAACGGCTGGGCATGATCGTCAGCGCCGGCGCCGCTGCCCTTATTTTGCTCTATATCGCGGTCAGATACGCCCACGGATAATGCATGTCGCCCAAAAGTGCGCAGCGGTTTTGGGAGAACGACATGCATCGAAACAAGACTCAAGCGCGGCGCCTGAATTCATTTCTGCGCGGCGCGCTTTAGGTGCCAAGCGAACGGATCACGACGGATGACAGCGACCATGACCGCCGACACTGGACGCCAGCGGACGCGTGCCGCGCTGTTCCTGGCCGTCGCCATGGGAGCGACCGTCGGCTCGGCGCTCGCCTTCCAGTATATTGGCGGCTACATCCCCTGCCATCTCTGCCTGGAACAGCGCACGCCCTATTACATCGGCGCGCCGCTGATGCTGGTCGCGGCCGCTGCCTCGATGATGCGCGCGCCGGCCTGGCTGACGCGCAGCCTGCTGGGGATCGGTGGCCTCTTGATGCTGTATGGCCTCTATCTCGGCGTCTACCATTCCGGCGTCGAATGGGCGTGGTGGCCTGGTCCCGCCGACTGCACGGCTGGCGCCGGTCCGGTCGACACCGGCGGCAAGGGCGTGCTCGATGCGCTGGACAAGTT
>NZ_RZSR01001444.1:0-976 GCF_004023265.1 Mesorhizobium sp. M1A.F.Ca.IN.020.06.1.1 | reverse complement strand
GCAGTACTGCGCGCGCACCCTTCCCACCCATCGCGACGACTGAAGGCGACGGTCGATTTTGCGCGGGGCGAGCCCCGGCCACGTCGCCTTCATAGCCGCGATCTGCTCCTCCAGAGAAAGGAGCAACTGCATGTCAGATCTTCTTTCCGAAGAAGGTGTGCGGCTTTGCTGCCGCGACAGTCGGCGCGGTAACGGTCGCCGCGGTCACACTCCCGGTGATGATGGCCGGCTTCGGGATGATCAGCCCGCCCCTGCGGGTGTAGAGCTGCTGCGAGTTCTGAATTGCATCGCCGACCTCCGCAGCGATGTTCTCTGTCGCACGCGTGACGACGCGATCGCCGAAATTGCCCCTCAGCCACTCCATCATGTCGTCGGGGAACATCTCGCCCTGACGCATCTTCTCCAGACCGTCAACGAGCGCGCGAAGATGACGGGCGAACTCGTTTTGCTGATCGACCGACTCCGGCCAGCGGTCAGTGAACACGTCGTCCTCGCAAACGGGGTTGGTGACGTGGAGCCTCTTCCCATAGAGCGTCGCGTTCTCGATGTCGGCGATGATCCATTTCGAGATGCGGATCACCATGACCGAAAGCGCCGTGTTCGGCTGCGCTGCCCTGCCGGCATAGAAGGAAAGCATCACCGACGGCGGGATGCGCCCAGAATATCCGGCATACACGATATTGCGAAACCGCTTGATCAGCTGGAGCGCAAGTGTGGCGACGTTCTTGACGACGAAATCCGCCTGATCGGGAACATCGTCGACCTCGGCTTCAGCACGAAAACCCGAGCGTTCGAGATTGCGCCAGCGGCGATGGAACTCCTCTGCCATCCTGGCTTCGAGCGGCGTTCTCTCGCGATACCACTCGGCGAAGCCATAGGCGTTCATGTCGACAAAGCTGTCGTCGGCCGATGGCTGTGGCCCCTTCGCGTGGGTGATGAAGCTTTCGCGCTCAGCAGTCCCGGAATTCCGCAACGC
>NZ_RZSR01001443.1:0-977 GCF_004023265.1 Mesorhizobium sp. M1A.F.Ca.IN.020.06.1.1 | reverse complement strand
CTCCGGGGTTCTAGGGCAGCTTAACTAGCCAGCGCTTTCAAAACCCCGCGGTCTGTTTCTCCACCAGCTTCAGTCTACCTTTCTCCACCTTGAAAAATGGCATCGATCTTTGGCTCGAGCCGTCGGCGCGGAAGCGGAACAGGCCGGTCGAGCCGCGGAAGCCGCTGGCGTTCTCGAGCACCTGTTTGGAGAAACCGTTCGGGCCGACCGAGCTTGCTATGCCGGCCGACATCGCCACCATATCGTATGCGTAGGCGACGTTGACGTCGGGCTGGTAGTTGTAGGTCGCTTTGAAACGGTCGGCGATCGGTCCGCTCTCGCTCTGGTCGAGCGTCGCGATATAGGCGCCCTCATAGAGCGGATCGATCGGGCGCTCGAGCCAGCGCTCGGTGCCGATCAGGTTCACGGCCTTGCCAGGAATACCCTTCGCCTTAAGCGCCGCCAGCACAGCGACAGGGCTGCCGTCGCCGCTGGCGACGACGACGGCGTCGGGCGCCTCGACCAGCGAGCCCATGTCCGACACCACCTTGGCGGCGTCCGACGCCGAATAGGGAAGCGTCACGGCAAGCGTCGCGCCATAGATGCTGAGCGCGTTGGCGACCCGCGCCTCGACGGCGCCGGCGTTCGCGCCCGCCGGCACCAGGAGCACGAATTTCTTGGCGCCCTTGCTGGCGACCGCTGCCGCGCCCGCCGCCGCGCTGTCGGCTTCGCTGAGCCGCACCGAATAGACGCCGGGGCCGCCGGCGAAATTGTCGGCCAACGCCAGCACCGGCGGCCGCTGCGTGCCGGAGAGCTTGGCAAGGTGCTGCGCCGCCGCAAGCTCGGCCGGCCCGATGACGATTCTCACGCCGCCCGAGGTGATCGCCTTCACCGCCAGGTCCTTGGCATAGCCGCTGTCGCCGCGCGTGTCCTCGATCGTCAGCGTCACCAGCTTGTCGCCGAGATCGGCCATCGCCAGCCGCGCGGCATCATACATC
>NZ_RZSR01001442.1:0-977 GCF_004023265.1 Mesorhizobium sp. M1A.F.Ca.IN.020.06.1.1 | reverse complement strand
GTTCACCACCATGCCGCAGGCATAGGCTTTCGAGCCGGTGAGCTTCAGCCTGGCGAAGCCGCCCTGATCGAAGATGCGACGACCGGCACCCAGCACCGCCGGGTTGATGAAGAGCTGGAACTCGTCGACCAGCCCGGCGGCGATCACCGCCGAGGCGAAGCCGGCGCCGCCGAACACGGCAATGTCGCCGCCCTCGCTCGCCTTCAGCGCATTGATCTCACGCGGCAGATCGCCGCTCGCAACCCTGGTACGCTCCCACCGCGACGCCTTCAGCCTGTCGCTCAGCACCACCTTGTCAGCTGCGATGATACGCTGGGCAAAGGCATAAAAACGGTCTCGCGGAAATTTCCTCGCCGCATTGCCCCAGTGATTGAGGTAGCCCTCCTCGGCCATCTTGCGGCTGAGCAGAATCGTGTCGACGGTTGCGAACACGGCATTGAAGTCCTGCTTGAGCTCGTCGTCCCAGTCGCTCTCGTCGCCCCATTCCCAAAGCTGCCAACGACGGTTCTCGTCGGCGCCGACGAAGCCGTCGACCGACATCTGCATTTGCAGGATGAGCTTTTTCATTGCGCGGTCCTCTCGCATCTCCAAACACGGTTTACTTTTGAAATCATTTGACGCGCGGAAGGAATGCTGTCAATTGAAAAGTGATTTACAAATGGAACTAACTTCATGTCCACGAAGGAAAGGTCCGGCTGCCCGATCAGCCTGTCGCTCGAGCTCATCGGCGACCGCTGGACGCTACTCATCATCCGCGACCTGGCCTTCGCCGGGAAAAGGCATTTTCGCGAGTTCCTGCAGTCGGACGAAGGCATCTCGTCGCGCACGCTGGCAGAGCGGTTGCAGACCCTGGTCGACAAAGGCGTCCTCACCCGCAGCGACGACCCGACCCACAGGCTGAAAGCGATTTACCGGCTGACCGAGGCCGGCATCGACCTTTTGCCGATACTCGCCACGCTTGGCGCTTGGGGCAGCAA
>NZ_RZSR01000144.1:0-8827 GCF_004023265.1 Mesorhizobium sp. M1A.F.Ca.IN.020.06.1.1 | reverse complement strand
CCGGGACTGGCGCCGCACGCGCAATGACGGGCGCGGCGCCAGTCCCGGTGCCGCCTCCCATGCCCGCCGTGATAAAACACATGTGCGTTCCCGCCAGATGATCCATGATCTCGTCGATGGATTCCTCAGCGGCCGCGCTGCCGACGTGGGGGAGAGATCCGGCGCCCAAGCCCTCGGTCACATGCGCGCCCAACTGGATCAGCCGCGGCGACTTTGACATGGTGAGCGCCTGGGCGTCGGTATTGGCGACGACGAACTCGACCCCCTGCAGGCCTTCAGCGATCATGTTGTTGACGGCGTTTCCGCCAGCGCCACCGACCCCGACAACGGTGATCTTAGGTCTCATCTCCAGGATTTCCGGCTTGGCGGTCATTGTGATCTCTCTACGGGACGCAGTGGCTGCGCCAGAGCAACTAGCAAACGAATCAGATGGTCCCGCCAAGATCAGGGAATCAGAGGATAGGCCTCGCCGCAAGGTCAAGCTGAGGGCGTCAAATCGCAAGTTTGCTTCAGGAGCGCCATGGTTCCCGAGCGCAACCCTGCGTGAACCGGTGCCGGTGCGGGGGGCGACGAAAGACAAATGGTTCAGTCGAAGCAGCCCGCGTCCTCTTCCCTGAGATACGTCCGGGCCGCTTCGGACCTTCGCGCGGCCAGCTGCCCTGAGGACCGCGATCCGTCGCAAGCAGAGCCGGAGACGTCCTGCTCACGAGGTTGATAAATCCCGCCGGCTCTCTAAGTTCGCCTTGGGGCACCTTGACTTCGCGCTGGTCCGGCAAACGATCGGACTTAGGCGCAAGAACGGTAATTCGTCGATGACAAGCGCGGTGTCGGGCACCTTGGCGGCCCTTTTGTGCTTTCTGGCCCTGACCGCTGCTGCTCCACGTGCGTTCGCCCAGCAACCGACCGTGCAGCCGGCCGGAGCGATCAAGCCGGACGAGAAGATAACCGAAATCAAGATAGGCTATTTACGGGCCTACGCGCCGCGCCTGACGCTTTCCCTGCTGGACGCCCCGCCGCGTGACGAAGGTGTCGCCGGCGCCAACGTCGCCATTGGCGACAACAACACCACGGGCAAGTTCATCAAGCAGAAATTCAGCCTCGATGTCACCGAGATAAAACCGGAAGCCGACGCGGTTCAGGCATTCAACGCGTTGATTGCCAAAGGCGAACGCTATGTCCTCGCGGACCTCTCGGCCAAGCAGCTGCTGTCGATCGCCGACATCGCCCGCGACAAGGGCGTGCTGATCTTCAACGTGGGCGCCACCGACGACAGACTGCGCGAGGAGGACTGCCGAATAAACGTCTTCCACATCGCGCCGACGCGAAGCATGCTCGCCGACGCTCTGGCGCAGTATCTGATGGTGAAGAAATGGCCGAACTGGGTGCTGCTCTACGGCTCGCATGATGAGGACCGCCTCTATGCCGACGCGTTGCGCCGCGCGGCAGCCCGCTTCGGCGGACAGATCGTCGCGGAGAAAGAATTCAAGGATACCGGGACGGCGCGCCGCACTGACACCGGGGCGACGCAGATACAGCAACAGATTTCGGTATTCACGCAAGACCTGCCGGAGCATGACGTGCTGCTTGTGGCCGATGAAAGCGAGGTGTTCGGGACCTACGTGCCCTACCGCAGCTGGATGCCGCGGCTCGTCGCAGGCACGGCCGGTCTTGTGGCGTCGTCATGGCATCCCGCGAGTGAACAGTGGGGCGGCATTCAAATGCAAAATCGCTTCTTGAAGACGGCAGGCCGGCGAATGCTGTCCAAGGACATGTCGGCCTGGACGGCCGTGCGGGCCGTCGGCGAAGCCACCACGCGCACCAATGGTGACGATCCGAAAAAGATCAGCGATTACATCCGCTCGGACGACTTCTCGGTCGCCGCCTTCAAGGGACAGAAGCTGACCTTCCGCAAATGGAACCTCCAGCTTCGCCAGCCGATCCTGCTTGGCGATGCCAAATCGGTCGTCTCGACATCTCCCCAGGAGGGCTATCTCCACCAAGTCTCCGAACTCGACGCCCTCGGCATCGATCAGCCGGAAACGAAATGCGTTCTCAGGTAGCGCCGATCGGGAGGAATTCGTGCAGAGCCGAGCTTGCGTACTCGCCATTCTCGCAACCGGCGTCATGGCCGGCCCGGCATCGGCCTACACGGCCTACGTCTCAAACGAGAAGGACAATACGATCACCGTCGTCGACACGGCGACGATGCAGGTGGTCAAGACCGTCGACGTCGGCCAGAGGCCGCGCGGCATCACAATCTCGCACGACGGCAAGTTCATCTATTTGTGCGCCAGCGACGACAATACGATCCAAATCATCGATACCACGACGCTGCAGGTCGTCGGCACGCTGCCCTCCGGCGACGATCCCGAATTGTTCGTCCTTTCGCCCGACGGCAAGACGCTCTACGTCGCCAACGAAAACGACAATCTGGTCACCGCGATCGACCTCGACAGCAAGCAAGTCACGTCCGAGATCCCGGTCGGCGTGGAACCCGAAGGCATGGCCGTCAGCCCCGACGGCAAGACCCTGGTCAACACCTCGGAGACCACCAGCATGGCGCATTTCATCGACACCGAGAGCCATGAGGTAACCGACAACGTGCTGGTCGACACGCGCCCGCGCTTCGCCGCGTTCAAGCCCGACGGCTCGCAGGCCTGGGTCAGTGCCGAGATCGGCGGCACCGTCAGCGTCATCGACAACGCCAAGCGCCAGGTCGTGAAGAGGATCAAGTTCGCGATTCCCGGACTGCGAGCCGAAACCATCCAGCCGGTCGGCATCGCCATCAGCGCTAACGGGAAGAAGGCCTATATCGCGCTCGGCCCGGCGAACCATGTCGCAGTGATCAACACCGAAACCTACGAGGTGGAAAAATACATCCTCGTCGGACAGCGCGTCTGGCATCTGGACTTCACCCCCGATCAGAAGACACTGATCACAACGAACGGCAATTCCAACGACATCACTTTCATCGATACGGCGACCGAGGAGCCGGTTCAGTCGGTCGCTGTGGGTCAGCAGCCGTGGGGCGTGGTCATATCGCCCAAGTAGAAAAGCAGGCTAAAGATTAAGGCCATGAAGCCGGGCCAAAGACGTCGAGCGCGCTAGATAGCATCTGAAGGAGCATCCATGCAGCATGCGAGGACGGCGAAAACGGGGACCGGAGCGGCGGCACTCGATGTCGCCGGCGTCAGCCATTCCTATGGCCCGAAGCGGGCGCTCAACGACGTCTCGTTCTCGATCGCGCCGGCGACTTTCACCGCCCTTCTCGGTCTCAACGGCGCCGGCAAGACGACCCTGTTCTCGCTGATCAGCCACCTCTACGACACGCGCCAGGGATCGATCCGCATCTTCGGCCATGACGTCCGCCGTGCGTCCGGCGAGGCGCTCAGGCGGGTCGGCATCGTGTTCCAGGCACGCACGCTCGACCTCGACCTGAGCGTATACCAGAACCTCTCCTATCACGCCTCGCTGCACGGCATCGGACGGCACGAAGCCCGACAGCGCATTGCAGCGCTGATCGAGACAGTCGACATGCAAGGCCGTCAGCATGACAAGGCTCGCGGCCTTTCCGGCGGCCAGATGCGGCGCATCGAGATCGCCCGGGCGCTGCTCCATCGCCCGTCCCTGCTGCTGCTCGACGAGGCGACGGTGGGTCTCGACATCCAGTCGCGCGCGGGCATTCTTGCCACGATCCGCAAGCTGGTCGAAACCGAGGGCATCGGCGTGCTTTGGGCCACCCACCTGATCGACGAGGTTGAAGATGGCGACCATGTCGTCGTGCTGCGGCAAGGTGACCTGGTCGCCAAGGGCAAAGTGGCCGAAGTGGTCAAAGCGAGTGGTGCCGCGTCGATCCGCGACGCCTTTTCCAAACTCAGCCGCGGCGAAGCAGCCGGCCAGGCGGAGATCTCGCCATGAGCACTCCCGCAATGCCGGAAAAGGTCGCCGCCGTCACCCCGGTGAAGTCCGACGCGTTCGGCTTTCGTCACTACCTCATCTGCCTCAAAGGCGTCGTCGTGCGGGAAGGGCTGCGCTTCCTGCACCAGCGCGAGCGCTTCATCTCGTCGCTGGTGCGACCGCTCGTCTGGCTGTTCATTTTTGCCGCCGGGTTCCGGCAGGTGCTCGGTGTCTCGATCATCCCGCCCTACAAGACCTACGTGCTCTACGAGGTCTACATCACGCCGGGCTTGTGCGGCATGATCCTGCTGTTCTCGGGCATGCAGTCTTCGCTGTCGATGGTCTACGACCGTGAGATGGGCAATATGCGCATCCTGCTGGTCAGCCCATTTCCCCGCTGGTATCTGCTGGTGTCGAAGATGCTCGCCGGCGTCTCCGTGTCGATCGCGCAGGTTTATGCCTTTCTGATCGTTGCCTGGTTCTGGGGCGTCAAGGCGCCGCCGCTCGGTTACCTATTCGTGCTGCCGGCCCTGTTCCTGTCGGGGATGATGCTTTGCGCGCTCGGCATGCTCCTGTCCTCGATGATCAGGCAGCTCGAGAATTTTGCCGGGATCATGAACTTCGTGATCTTTCCCGGCTATTTCGCGTCGCCGGCGCTCTATCCTTTGTGGCGCATCCAGGAAGCGAGCCCGCTGCTTTACAAGCTCTGCCTCGCCAACCCCTTTACCTATGCCGTCGAGTTGATCCGCTTCGCCTTCTACGGGCAGATCGATTGGGTGTCGCTGGGCGTCGTCGCCGGCTGCACGCTGCTGTTTCTCGGGGGGGCCATCATCGCTTATGACCCTTCGCGCGGACTGATAACCCGCAAACAAGGCGCGGGAGGAAACGGTTGATGGAACGGATGCGCCTGGTTCGCAGCCTGGTTGCGGCTGTCATGCTCATGCCCCACGCCGGCGCCACGGCCGCGAACACCGATCCGGACTGGGCCCTGCATGCAGCGCAAGGTGCCGCAACTGGTCGCCGGGGTGAGCTTGATCGAACGGGAGAGACACGAAGCTAAGGAACTCATCCCTGAGCTAGGCAGTTGTGTTTTGATCCTGGGTTTTGGCTGTTTGAGAACCCAGCGTTTCATTTGTCCGTTTGTGAGGTGATGGATGAGCCATTGCATTGCCCGCAATGGCGCCAATGAGGGCCGGTCCCTTCGGGCTGGCTAAAGAGGAGAATGCAATGAAGAAGAAGAGCTGGAAGAAACCGACGATGTGCCAGGTTGCCGCGGGCTTCGAGATTTCGCGGTATCTGCCTGCTGAAACGCCTCCCAGGAAGTAGGCCGCAGAGCTGCGTGTCCCTGGCTGTGGGGGCATGCATCCCCTTGCCGCTTGAGGTCGTCGAGACGGGGGCTGCCGCGGGAAGCGCGGGCGCGAAGCCGTTTGCCACCGAGAATTTGGCGCCGGTCAAATGGGCCGCAGAGCAGGCATCGCCATGCGCGTGAAGATCATAGGATCGGCGGCGGGAGGCGGCTTTCCGCAATGGAACTGCAACTATCGCCTGAGCCGCTCGGCTCGGAGCGGCATGGCTGGCGTGCATTCGCGGACCCAGTCGTCCATTGCCGTATCGGCTGACGGGACAGGCTGGGTTCTGTTCAACGCGTCGCCCGACATTGGCCGGCAGATTGCGCAAACGCCCGAACTGCAGCCCGCGGCCGATGCGCCGCTGCGCTCGACGCCCATCCGCGCGGTCGTGCTGACGAATGGCGACGTCGACCATGTCGCCGGCCTCTCAGCCTGCGGGAGCGGCAGCCCTTCGCAATCTATGCAACGGCACAGGTGCTGGCGACGCTGGCGGCGAATTCGATCTTCAACGTTCTCGATCCGGCGATCGTGCCGCGCCGCCTTCTGGCGCCAACGGAGCAAGTGGCGATCTGCAACGCGGACGGCCAGCAGACCGGCGTGGTCGTCGACGCCTTTCCCGTGCCCGGCAAGATCGCGCTCTATCTCGAGCAAAGAGGCGATCCAAGCGCCGATTTCAGCTCCGACACGGGCGCCACGATCGGCGTGCGTATCAGCGGGGCTGGAAGTCGCGCTGCTTTCTTTTACATTCCCGGCTGCGCGGGCATCGATGCCGCCCTGCGCACGCGTCTGGCGGACGCCGCCTGCCTTCTGTTCGACGGCACTGTCTATACAGACGACGAGATGATCATCGCCGGCGTCGGCCAGAAGACCGGTGCGCGCATGGGGCACATCGCAATGTCTGGAGAAGCGGGTTCGATCGCCGCCTTGGCCGATGTGAGGACCGGCCGCCGCGTCTTCATCCACATCAACAATACCAATCCTGTTCTCGACGAGAGTTCCGCCGAACACGCGGCGGTCAGAGCGGCTGGCTGGGAAATCGGGAGCGACGGAATGGAGATCGAACTTTGAGCGACTTCCACGACGCGGCGCGACATGGTCTGTCCAAGAGCGAGCTCGAGGCCGTGCTGCGGCAGGTCGGCGCCGAGCGTTATCACAACCGCCATCCCTTTCATCACAGGATGACCAGTGGCGTGCTGACGAAGGCCGAAATGCAGGCCTGGGCATTGAACCGCTACTGCTACCAGGCCGTCATTCCGCGCAAGGACGCCATGATCCTGGCGCATGCCGAGGATCCGGCGTTTCGCGCCGCCTGGCGCAAACGCATCGAGGATCACGACGGCGAGGACGGCTGGAGCGGCGGCATCGCGCGCTGGCTGCATCTGGCGACCTCGCTCGGGCTCGATGCCGAAGCCGTCAAGAGCGAAAGGCTGGCGCTGCCGGCGACCCGCTTCGCCGTCGGCGCCTACCTTTCCTTCTGCACGAACCGCACGCTGCTCGAGGCGGTGGCATCGTCGCTGACCGAGATGTTCTCGCCGATCATCATCGGCGAGCGAGTGCCGGCGATGCTGGCCAACTACGACTACATCACCGACGACACGCTGGCCTATTTCAGCCGGCGGCCGGAACAGGCATCGCGCGACGCCGACTTCGCCCTCGCCTATGTGCTGAGCCACGCCGACACGGCCGAGCGCCAGCAGCGGGCGATCGATGCGCTGGTGTTCAAATGCGATATATTGTGGGCGATGCTCGATGCACTTCAACATGCCTATGGCGCGCCGGGAAACGTCCCTCCGGGCGCCTTCCAGCCGGAGGCAACCCGATGATGGCGCTGCGCGAGAGAGCCATCGTCTCCTTGCAATCAATGCCATCGCTGCCGAGGCACGTGCGTATTCAGTACGACCCCGTGCGGCAGGCCTTCGCCGTGCTTTCGCCGGAAAAGGTATTCTGGCCGAACGATATCAGTCTCGACATATTGCGCCGCTGCGACGGGCGGTCCGCGGTCGGCTACATCATCGCTGGTCTTGCGGCCGATTACGATGCTGAACAGGAGGCCGTAGCGGCCGATGTCATCGCCTTCCTGCAGGGATGGTCGGACAAGCTGCTGGTGAAGCTATGAGCGAGCCGCTTCTGCCTCCGATCGGCATGCTGGCGGAACTGACGCATCGCTGCCGGCTGCAGTGCCCTTATTGCTCCAATCCGCTCGAATTGCTCAAGGCCAATCGTGAGCTCGACACCCAGACCTGGCTCGATCTTTTCTCGCAGGCCGCCGATCTCGGCGTTCTGCAGGTGCATCTGTCCGGCGGCGAGCCGACGCTGCGCCGCGATCTCGAGCAATTGATCGCCGGGCTTTCGGCGCGCGGTGTCTACACCAACCTCATCACCGCCGGCATCAACATTGCCGAGGGCCGGATCGCGGCCTTTGCCGAAGCCGGGCTCGACCACCTGCAGCTGAGCTTCCAGGGCGCCCGCCCGGCGACGACCGACCGTATCGGCAACCACAGCGGCAGCCACGAAAAGAAGCTGGAGACGGCACGCCGCGCCCGCGCGGCCGGGTTGCCGCTCACCATCAATGCGCCGATCCATCGCCACAACATCGAGGAAGTGCCGGAATTCATCGACCTGGCTCTTTCGCTGGACGCCGAACGGCTCGAGATCGCCAATGTGCAGTATGCCGGCTGGGCGCTGGCCAATCGCAATGCGCTGATGCCCGAACGCGCCGCGGTCGAGCGGCAAGCGGAGATCGTCGCGGCGGCGCAAGAACGGCTTGCCGGCGTCATCAACATCGATTTCGTCCCGCCGGATCATTTCGCCGTCTATCCCAAGCCGTGCATGGGCGGCTGGGCGCGCGACGCCTTCATCGTGACGCCCGACGGCACGGTGCTGCCCTGCCATGCCGCGCAGACCATTCCTTCGCTCCGCTTCGAGCGTTTCGGAGAGCGCTCGCTGGCCGAGATCTGGACCGATTCACCGGCATTCAATGCCTTTCGCGGTACCGAATGGATGCTGGAGCCGTGCCGAAGCTGCGAGCGGCGCGAGATCGATTGGGGCGGCTGCAGATGTCAAGCGATGGCGATTGCCGGCGATGCCGCCGCAACGGATCCGGTCTGCATCAAATCGCCGATCCATGCCCGGGTGGGCATGCTCGCCGACGAAACGCGGCGCGCCGCGGCAGACAATGCGGCGGGCGAACCCTTCATTTACCGTCGGATAAGAGCTGTGGCGGAGCTCGCCTGACCGTCTTCTCGTAGGTAGGTCCCCAATAGGATAAACCGGAATTCGGCATGGCGGGATTTGGGCGAAAGCGCGTCGCCTGAATCCGTTCCGGCACGACGCGCTTTAGAGAGGGTCAAGGCGCAGTTTGTCCCGGGCGATCTTCCAGGCGGATTCGACGTGGCGCCGTGCCGCGGCTTCCGCCTCCTGCGGCTTACGCGCCCGGATCGCATCCATAATCGCGTTCATCTCGGCGATCGCCGGCTCGCGACGGTTTGCCGAGGCGATCGTCATCGAACGCAGCTGGTTGATGCGCACATTCAACCCGCTGACGATCTCCCAGGCGACACGCTTGTCCGCAGCCTCGAAAA
>NZ_RZSR01001441.1:0-978 GCF_004023265.1 Mesorhizobium sp. M1A.F.Ca.IN.020.06.1.1 | reverse complement strand
GGCCCTCGATCAACAACGCCAACTTCGCCGACACGGTGCGCGGCATGACCGAGGGCCTGCGCGACAGCGGGCTGGAGATCCTGCTCGGCTTCACCGACTATAATATCGAGGAGGAGGAACGCCTGGTCGGGCAATTGCTGCAGCGTCGCCCGGAGGCGATCATCGTCACCGGCGGCCGGCACACGCCGCGCTGCCGCAAGCTGCTGGCAAATGTCGGCGTTCCGGTGGTGGAGACCTGGGATTTGCCAGCCGATCCCATCGGCCACGTCGTCGGCTTTTCCAATGCCGATGCCGGGCGGCTGATGGTCGATCATTTCGTCCAGCGCGGCTATTCGAGGCTGGGCTTTATCGGTGGCGACACCTCGCGGGACACCCGCGGCCTGGACCGCCGGCGCGGCTTCGTCGCGGCGCTGGAGGACCGCGGCCTCGACGCTTCGCGCGTGATTGCCTCCGGCGTGCCGCCGATCTCGATGCGCGAGGGCGCGACCGCCATGGTCGAGATGATCTCGCGCTGGCCGGACACACAAGCGGTGATGTGCGTGTCCGACCTCTCCGCCTTCGGCGCCCTGATGGAATGCGTTCGACGCGGCATCCGCGTGCCGGACGACGTGGCGATTGCCGGCTTCGGCGCCTATGATCTCGCCGAGCAGTCGGTGCCTTCGATCACCACGATCGACGTCGGCGCGCATGAGATCGGCATCCGCGTCGCCGAGCTGGTGCTCGACCTGCTCAACGGGCGGCGAGCGCTCGATGACCGCGTCGTAGTCGGCATGACGCCCAGGGTTGTTGTGCGACACACGGCCTGAAGCGTCGGAAAAAACGAACGGCCGGCGGATGATCGCCGACCGCTCGCTGATCGTTCTGGATGGCGTCTATTTGCCCCAGATCTTCTTGTATTGGTCGCGGTAGCCGTTGCCCGGGTCGAAACGGTTGTCCGGGCCGCCGTCGAACTCGACATTGTCGGAAGTCACCACATGC
>NZ_RZSR01001440.1:0-979 GCF_004023265.1 Mesorhizobium sp. M1A.F.Ca.IN.020.06.1.1 | reverse complement strand
TTCCTGGCAGCAGGGATCTCGCATATGGACCACACGCCCAGTATCGAACAGGCCGCGTTCTCAGTCGAGACGAGCCGCCTCTCAGACCAGCTGGCGGCGATCAGGCTGGCGCTGAAGGCATCGCCGGTGCGCAGGCGGCTCCTGTGGGCCTCGATCGGCATTGTCGGCGTCATCGTCGCGACCTCGATCGGGCAAGTGCTGCTCAATCGCTGGAACCAGCCTTTCTATGATGCCCTGGCGCGGCGCGACCTGCCGGGCTTCCTGCATCAGCTGATGGTATTTGCCGCAATTGCCGGCAGCCTCCTGGTGCTCAATGTCGGCCAGACCTGGCTCAACCAGACGATCCGGCTGAAGTTGCGCGAGGCGCTGACGCTCGACCTGATCGATGAATGGATGCGGCCGGCGCGTGCGTTCCGGCTCACCCATGCGGGTGCGATCGGCGTCAATCCCGATCAGCGCATGCAGCAGGACGCGGGGCATCTCTCCGACCTGTCGACCGATCTCGGCGTCGGCCTGCTGCAATCCTTCATCCTGCTTGTATCTTTCATCGGCGTGCTGTGGGAGCTCTCTTCCGGCTTCGTCTTCCATGTCGGCGGCCATTCGCTGGAAATACCGGGCTACATGGTCTGGGCGGCGATCCTTTATGCCGGCATCGCCTCCTGGCTGAGCTGGCTGGTAGGCCGGCCGCTGATCCGCTTCAACAGCGATCGCTACACGCGCGAGGCCGTGCTGCGCTCCTCCGTGGTCCGCGTCAACGAGAATGTCGACGCCATCGCGCTCGCCCATGGCGAGGCGGACGCCAGGCGGCAGCTCGAGCTCGACCTCGGCGGCGTGCTCGACGCCATGCGGCGCATCTACAGCGCCCAGATCAACCTGTCCTGGGTTACCGACGCCTATGGCTGGATCACCGTGGTGGCGCCGATTCTGGTCGCCGCACCGGTCTATTTCGCGGGCGACATCAGCTTCGGCGGTTTGATGA
>NZ_RZSR01001439.1:0-982 GCF_004023265.1 Mesorhizobium sp. M1A.F.Ca.IN.020.06.1.1 | reverse complement strand
GAGACAGCCATTACCCTCGACCCTTAAAGCGCCGCCGCTCCGCGATGGAGCGGCGGCGCTTTAAGGGTCGAGGGTAATGGCGATGTATTTTCCGCAATTTCTGGTGGGCATGTTCGCGACGTCGTTCACCGTCGCAATCTGGGTCGGGTTGCAAACCGGCTCCGCCTGGAAGGCGCTCGGCTGCGCTATGCTTGCAATGATCATTCTCCAGATTGGATATGCCGGACTGGTCATGCTGCTCATCTACAAGCGGGGATCGCAAGGCACTGGAGCTGACTTTATATCGGCAAATGCGGCGCCACCGGTGCAGCGAGCGCGTCCACACTAGAGGGCTCACCCTCCCGAGCGAGTGCAGACCGTAAACCCTTGGCGACGACCAAACCGTCCCGCCCTTCTCGTGGAACTGCGCGACCGGGCAGCAGTTCGAGCCGACAAGGCTTTCAAGACCTGGGTTTTCGGAAACGTAAAGCCGTTGCGATTACGTGCCATGGCTTGATGACCGGGGCCGGCCAAGGCTGGCTCAACCCGCCAAACGCGCCTGCGGAACGCAAGCAGTGCCAGCGCGTTCACCGTCTTGACCAGCACAGGCAGCCTGGTTTCCCGGAACGGTGAGATGAAAAACCCCTATAAAAAGCCCACGCTTGTAAAGCGCGAGAAGCTCACCGCCCGAACCGCGCAGATTGTCGCCTCCGGTGTGATATTGGGCGAGTGAACAGGGGCGCCGAAGCGCAGCTGAAGAATTTTGCTGCTCACTGCAGGCTGGCCGGTCGGTGACTGCTCTAGAGGGCCGGGCCCGGCCGAATGGCGCTTCCGTCAGAAAAGCGCGACAGGCGAAAGCGGGTGAGATCGTGCCCGATCTGGTTTCCCTGGATCATGTCGGCGACGACGCGGCCGATTCCGGGTCCGATACCGAAGCCGTGACCGCTCATGCCGGTTGCGACAACGAGGCCAGCTATCGCCTGCACTTTGTCCACTATAGGAA
>NZ_RZSR01001438.1:0-982 GCF_004023265.1 Mesorhizobium sp. M1A.F.Ca.IN.020.06.1.1 | reverse complement strand
CCCGTCCACCCTGTCCATGACGCCGCCATGGCCGGGAATGAGATTGCTCGAATCCTTGCAGCCGTGCCGGCGCTTGACCCAGGATTCGAACAGATCGCCGATCTGCGAGACGATCGAGAGCGCCAAGGCGACGAGGCCAAGCATAGTGAGATTGCCGGCCCCGGCCGCGATTGCCAGCACCAATCCGGCAGCGATGCCGCCGACAGCGCCGCCAAGCGCGCCGCTCTGCGTCTTGCCGGGCGAGATTGACGGCGCAAGCTTCGGGCCGCCGACCGCGCGGCCGACGAAATAGGCCGCTATGTCGGTCGCCCAGACGACCGCGAACAGGAAGAGGATCGCGATCAATCCTGAGTGGCTGTCCCCGCGCAGATAGGCGAGCGACAAGCCGGACAACGACGCGTATGCCAGCCCCGAGGCCTCCCACTGCGCTGCTCCCCGCAGCCGCGCGGCAACAGCGACGATAGCAGTGATGGCTGCGACCAGAAGCAGCAGCCAAAGTGCCGGCAGGCCGGCGACCAGCGCGCCGATGAAGACCAGAATCAGCGCTTCCGGCAGAAAGCCGAGCGTCGCACCGTTCTCAGGGCGCGACATGCGCGTCCATTCGTAGAAGATCAACGCCGCGATCGCCGCACAGAACAGGCGGAACGGCAGCCCGCCGAGCCAGGTGAGCGCAAGTGTGACGGCTGCCATCACGATGGCCGAGATGACACGCTGCTGGAGATTGCTCATCGATTCCGCGCTACAAGGCGACGTCGCGGGCGGCGAGCCCGCCGAAACGGCGTTCGCGGCCGGCAAAGTCGCGCAGGGCGTCGGCCAGGTGCTCCCGGCTGAAGTCCGGCCAGTAGCAAGGCAGGAAGACAAGCTCGCTATAGGCGGCCTGCCACAAAAGGAAGTTCGACAGCCTGAGTTCGCCGCTGGTGCGGATCACGAGGTCTGGATCGGGAATGCCCTCGGTGTCGAGCGAGCCGGCAAAGCTCTCCAT
>NZ_RZSR01001437.1:0-983 GCF_004023265.1 Mesorhizobium sp. M1A.F.Ca.IN.020.06.1.1 | reverse complement strand
CGGCATGCTGATCCTCAGCCCGCGCGCCGTCGAGCGGCTGGAAACCTACAAGCCGGCCTGGCCGCTGCCGAAGATCTTCCGCCTGACTTCCGGCGGCAAGCTGATCGAGGGCATCTTTAAGGGCGAGACCATCAACACGCCGTCGATGCTGTGCGTCGAGGACTATCTCGATGCGCTTCAATGGGCGAAGTCGATCGGCGGCCTGGAAGCGCTGATCGCCCGCGCCGACGCCAACGCCGCGGTGCTGGACCGGTTCGTGGCCAGGTCGTCGTGGCTCGGCCATCTGGCCGTCGATCCGGCGACGCGCTCGAACACTTCCGTGTGCCTGTCCTTCACCGATCCGGACGTGGCGGCGCTCGATGCCGAGGGTCAGGCGGCTTTCGCCAAGGGTATCGTCTCGGCGCTCGACAGGGAAGGTGTCGCCTACGACATCGGCTCCTACCGCGATGCGCCGCCCGGCCTTCGCATCTGGTGCGGCGCGACCGTCGAGACCTCCGATCTCGAAGCACTGCTGCCCTGGCTCGACCGGGCCTTCGCCATGCAGAAGGCGTCGCTGAAAGCGGCCGCCTGAGTCATTCGCGGCGGCCTTCGGGCCGCCGATCCCAAACGGATCAATCCCATTCTTCAAGGAGGCCGCCATGGCGCCCCGCGTTCTCGTCTCGGATAAACTTTCAACCACCGCCGTGCAGATCTTCAAGGACCGCGGCATCGAGGTCGACTACCTGCCCGATCTCGGCAAGGACAAGGAAAAGCTTCTCGAAGTGATCGGCCAGTATGACGGCCTCGCCATCCGCTCGGCGACCAAGGTCACCGAGAAGCTGATCAATGCCGCCACCAGGCTCAAGGTCGTCGGCCGCGCCGGCATCGGCGTCGACAATGTCGACATTCCGGCGGCTAGCCGGAAAGGCATCATCGTGATGAACACGCCCTTCGGCAATTCGATCACCACGGCCGATCACGCCCAGCGTCTTGCCGGTGATCTC
>NZ_RZSR01001436.1:0-983 GCF_004023265.1 Mesorhizobium sp. M1A.F.Ca.IN.020.06.1.1 | reverse complement strand
GGACGGACCGCCTGGAACCTCGGTCGATTTCACCGACCTGCACGCCTGGTGCGAAGTCTATATTCCGGGCGCCGGCTGGATCGGCTTCGACCCGACTTCCGGTTTGCTCACCGGCGAAAGCCATGTGCCGCTGGCGGCGACGCCGCATTTCCGCAATGCCGCGCCGATCTCCGGCATGGCGAGCTTCGCCAATGTCGATTTCGACTTCGACATGCGCGTCGATCGCATCGCCGAGCATCCGCGCATCACCAAGCCGTTCTCGGATGAAAGCTGGGAGGCGCTCGACGCCTTGGGCAACAAGGTCGACGCGGTTTTGCGGGAACAGGATGTGCGGCTTACCATGGGCGGCGAGCCGACCTTCGTGTCGATCGATGATTTCGAGTCCGCAGAATGGAATACGGCGGCCGTCGGTCCGACCAAGCGCGACAAGGCGGATCAGCTTATCCGCCGGTTGCGCGAACGCTTCGCGCCGGGCGGTTTCCTCCACTACGGGCAAGGCAAGTGGTATCCGGGCGAAAGCCTGCCGCGCTGGACCTTCTCGCTCTATTGGCGCACCGATGGCGAGCCCGTGTGGCAGGACGCTTCGCTGATCGCGCGCGAAACGAGCACCGTCTCTGTCGGGCCTGAGCAGGCCGCAAGCTTGCTCACGGCGATCGCCGCGGAGCTCGGCATCGACAAGGCGATGGTCGGCGAGGCCTATGAGGATCCGGCCGATTGGCTGCTCAAGGAGAGCAAGCTGCCGGATAATGTCGACCCGTCCAACTCGAAGCTGGAGGATCCGGAAGAGCGCAGCCGCATGGCACGTGTGTTCGAGCGCGGCCTGACCAAGCCGTCAGGCTATGTGCTGCCGGTGCAGCGCTGGAACAGCCAGGCCGCCGGGCAGCGCTGGCGTTCGGAAAAGTGGAAGACGCGGCGCGGCCGGCTGTTCCTGGTGCCGGGCGATTCCCCGGTCGGCTATCGGCTTCCGCTCGGCGCGCTGCCTT
>NZ_RZSR01001435.1:0-986 GCF_004023265.1 Mesorhizobium sp. M1A.F.Ca.IN.020.06.1.1 | reverse complement strand
GCAAGCCCTTGAGATCGGTCGTCATCCTATGGCGGAGCAAGGGCCTCAGGCGGGCACGGAACGGCCGATGCGCAGGAATTCGCCGTCGAACGGTATCTCCTTCGCTGAACCATTCTGGGCAAGGATGCGCAGTCGATCGGTCGCTTGTTCCAGGCCGCTTGGCGGTTCGACGTCCGCTGCCGGAACCGCGCCGATGACATGGCGGAAGGAGACGCTGCGCCCTTCGGCAAGCGCGAAGGCCGTCGCCACGCCTTCATGCTTCAGCCAGTTGTCGCCGAGCGAGGCGGTGTGGCCGACCGCGGCGCGGCCGTCCTCGATGCCAAGCACGCCGACATGGCGGCCGCTCCAGGGCGCGTAGTCGCGCCCGCCATTGCTGAACCACAGCATGGTGACCGGCAGCTCGGCCGGATTCTTCAGCACCAGCACCAGATCCTGCTCGGCGCGGCGGGCGAGCGCCGTCCAGCCCGGCCCGCCATGATCGGCCTCGACCAGGGTGATGAAATCCTCGCGCCGGTCTTCCATGCGGTAGTCGGCGAGATCGGCGGTGCCGCCGGCCGCGAGCGGGAAACGGGTGAGGTCGGTGGTGCGGGCGGGATAGGCCAGACGAAACCGGCCGCGCGCCGGATCGGGCTCCAGAGGGGTCTCAGGCGTGACCGCCAGACGTTTCGGCGAGAAGGCGAGCCGGCCGCCGTCCTGCATCGCCGTCATCGGATGGTGGGCGACGGAAATGGCGCCGGAACCGCCGGAGAAGATGTGTTCCTGGTAGAGGAAGGGATGGTTGTCGCGGAGCGTGAAGACCTTGTCGACGGAAGCACCCATCACCTTGCGGCGCAAGCGGAAGACGGCGCGCCAGCCGCCGGCGATGGCACTGCTTTCGACGACATCCCACTCGCTGTTGGCCGTCCAACCGTGGAGGGGAGCAGCTTCGACATCGCTGGTGGAGAACGGCGCGCAGAGGAAGTCGCCGGACAGGCGCACCGTGCCTT
>NZ_RZSR01001434.1:0-991 GCF_004023265.1 Mesorhizobium sp. M1A.F.Ca.IN.020.06.1.1 | reverse complement strand
GTCACCGGCAGGGCTTTGACGATCGAGGAGAAGCCGCAAAAGCCCAAGTCCAACTGGGCCGTGACCGGTCTCTATTTCTACGACAATGATGTCGTCGACATTGCTTCCACGATCCGCCCTTCGGCGCGCGGCGAGCTCGAGATCACGGCGATCAACAATGTCTATCTCGAGCGTGGTGAGCTGCATGTCCGCCGCCTCGGAAGGGGTTACGCCTGGCTGGACACCGGCACGCATGACAGCCTGCTCGAAGCATCGTCTTTCGTGCGCACGATCGAGCATCGCCAAGGCATCAAGATCGCGTGCCCGGAGGAGATAGCGCTGGAGCAGGGTTGGCTCGACGCTGAAAAGGTTCTGGAGCGCGCCGCGCGCCTGGGCAAGAATGAGTACGCTGCCTATCTGCGCAAGCGGGCCGCCGACCTGACGGAGGAACGGTTTGCTTGAGGTCAGGCCGCTCGGCCTCGACGGCGTGCTGGAGATCGTGCCCAAGCGGCACGGCGACGCGCGCGGTTTTTTCAGCGAGACCTGGAATGCCGGGCGTTTCGCCGAGGCCGGCATCGATCTCGCCTTCGTGCAGGACAACCACTCCTATTCCGCGGCCGCCGGCGTGCTGCGCGGACTGCACTACCAGTTGCTGCCGCGCGCCCAGGATAAGCTGCTGCGCGTGATAAGCGGCAGCGTCTTCGATGTCGCGGTCGACATCCGCCGTTCCTCGGCGACGTTCGGCAAGTGGGTGGCGCTGGAAATATCGGCTGAGAAGGGCAACCAGATCCTGGTGCCGAAAGGGTTTGCGCACGGCTTCGTCACGCTCGTTCCGCACACGGAAGTGCTGTACAAGGTGACCGACACCTATTCGCCCGGGCATGACAGGTCGATCCGCTTCGACGATCCCGAAATCGGCATCGAATGGCCGGCGATCCCAGGCGGATTCCAGCTTTCGGACAAGGATCGCAAGGCGTCTCTGCTCGCCACGGCGGAGGTGTTTGCGTGAGAG
>NZ_RZSR01001433.1:0-994 GCF_004023265.1 Mesorhizobium sp. M1A.F.Ca.IN.020.06.1.1 | reverse complement strand
CTTCATCACCATCTGGGCGCTGATCTTCTTCGGCGGCATCGCGCTGACGGTGCTGCCGCCGATCTTCGGCCAGAAGATCGGGCCCGGCCGCTACCGCTGGCTCGGCATGACCTTCGAGCCCAGCCGGCGATCCTCCGGCGGATGGTCGTCCGGTGGCGGCGGCTGGTCGTCGGGCGGTGGAGGTTGGTCCTCCGGTGGCGGCGGTGGCGGGTTTTCCGGCGGCGGCGGTTCGTCGGGCGGCGGCGGCTCCTCTGGAAGCTGGTGAGAAACCATGGCAACGCGACCGATCAGCCCCGAGGACCATGACCGCATCGCCGGTGCCATCCGTGCCGCGGAAGCAAGGACCGACGGCGAGATATACTGCGTCGTGGCGGGGTCCAGCGACGGCTATTTCTTCCCGGCCGCGTTCGCGGCGGCACTCGCCACGATTGTCGTCAGCCTCGCAGTGGCCTACGGGCTGGAAGCCTTGTGGCTGACCATCCGTTTGCCGCATTTCGTACTTGCTCAGCTTCTGGCGTTTGGCTGCATGCTCGCGCTCCTCTGGGCGCTGCCCGGCTTGCGCATTCACCTCGTGCCGAAACGGCTGCGCTACCAGGCGGCGCATGCCAATGCGATGAAGCAATTTCTCGCCCGCAACGTCCACCGCACCCAGGCGAGGACGGGCGTGCTGATCTTCGTCTCCATCGCCGAGCGCTATGCCGAGGTCGTTGCCGACAGCGGCATCGATGCTAAGGTCGGCCAGCATGTCTGGGATGGCGTGGTGCGGGACCTGACACAGCACGCGGGCGACGACCGACTCGCCGACGGCTTCGCCAAGGCGATCGAATCGGTCGGCGCGGTGCTGGCCGAGCATTTCCCGGTTACCGCCGGCGACACCAATGAATTGGATGACCATCTCGTCGAGATCTGACGGAACTGACTGAAAATCTGCTCTGCCGGGGCCGGGTGAGGGCTGGTTTTCGGCGCCTCCGACGCCGCCAAGCTCGTTTGTGAG
>NZ_RZSR01001432.1:0-995 GCF_004023265.1 Mesorhizobium sp. M1A.F.Ca.IN.020.06.1.1 | reverse complement strand
GTTCAGCACCGTGCGGCGGGCGACCAGGAGGGAGCGCCACAGACGGCATTGCCGGCTCTTCACATGCACCTGCCGATACCAGCCGGTGCGCATGATCTGCGCAAGCGCGCGGGCGTCGTTGCGATCGGTTTTTTTCGGCATCGTCTTCATCGCAGCATTGGCAGCCCGCGTCTCGATGCAGATCGCCGGCAGGCCTTCGGCGTGCAATCCGTCGTGAAGCCAGGCCGTCAGCGAGCACGCTTCCAGCCCGATGCGCTCCAGCGGAAGCCCGACTTCGCGCAGCGCCCTGCTCAACGCCTCCGGCTCGCTCGCCACACGCGTTTCCTTGACGATCCGGCCGCTCTCGTCGACCACGCAAATCGCAGTCTCTTCCAAAGACACGTCAAGTCCGGCAAAGTACTTCATGGCTGCTCCTCTCCGATGCTTGTGGCGAATCACATCGACCACGTTCTCACATCTCGACAGGAGCAGCCGCCCTCACCCGGGCTCGGCAGAGACCCCAATCACCCCATCTGTTTTGTTCGCAATGGAGAGCTTGGCGATCAAAAAGGACTTGCGTAATGTAATGATGTGCATTACACGACAACTATGATGAAATGGCTTGAAACGTCCACTAGCGGCGACGGAACAGGGATGCTGCAATCGCAGCCTACCTACGACGATGAGCGCCTTTTCGCCATCCTTAAACGTTCAGAACCTACTAGATCGGAGAGCTCGGCGGTGGTGCTCGACGCCTATCTCCGGCGGGCGCAGATCGCGGGTGCAGGCGCCGAGGTCGAGGCCTCTCTCAGGGACACTTTGCTGACCTGGGCGCGGCCTGACAATACCATGGCATCTCAGCGCCACTTCTGGCGTTTCTGCCACGCCGTCCGGCACACCGAAGAATTCGATCTCGACGTTCGGCTGCTCCCTACTATGGAGTTTGAAAGCTCCTCGGTGGACTGCAGGACAATTGCGCCGGCGGCATCGCCGGGGTCCGATGTACTGGCGAAGCT
>NZ_RZSR01000143.1:0-8875 GCF_004023265.1 Mesorhizobium sp. M1A.F.Ca.IN.020.06.1.1 | reverse complement strand
GGTCACGGCTTCGCCGAAAGTCTCGGGCGGAATCTGATCCCGCAGCGGCTCCAGCAAAGTCAGTTCCTGCGGCGACGGCACGCCTTCGGCGCGAAAATCCGATTTCTCGAAGCAAGACTGCGAGCGCTCATATGAGCCGTAGAAGAAATTGCGTCGGGTCCATTCGAAGTCGAAGCAGAGTGCGATCGCCTGCCGAACGCGGGAGTCCCGGAACTGTTCCCGCCTTTGATTGACGGCGGTGGCCTGCATGGAAGGCACCTTTTCCGCCGGGAATTCGTGCTTCACCACCTTGCCGGCTGTGACAGCCGGAAAATCGTAACCCGTGGCCCAGACACGCGAAACGGATTCTTCCCTGTAGAGGATCTCGCCCTTCTTGAACGCTTCGAACGCGGCGTTGCGGTTCTGGTAGGATTCGATGCGAATTCGCTGGAAATTGTTCTGGCCGCGATTGACCGGAAGATCGTTGCCCCAATAGTCGGCCACCCGCTCATATTCGATCCAGGCCCCGGCCGACCAGCGGCCGATCTTGTAGGCGCTTGAACCCAACGGAGGATTCATCTGCGAGGAATCGAACGGATTGGCCGTATAGAAGGCTTTCGACAGGATCGGCATCTGGACGACGTTGAGAATCGTGCGGGAGGCCTGCTTGCCTGAGAATTTGAGTTCAAGCGTGTGGGCGTCCACCGCTACGGCGTCCTCCAGATGCGTCAACGACAGCGAATAGTCTGGGTGCCCCTTGTCCTTCAGCAGCTTGAAGGTGAAGGCGGCATCCTCGGCCGTCAGCGGCGTGCCGTCGTGGAAACGGGCCTGCGGGCGCAGCGAGAAGGTGAAGCCGTTGCGGTCGTCGGAAATCGTGACCCCGTCGGCGATCAGCCCATAGACGGCGTCGGGCTCGTCAAGCGCCCGCACCATCAGCGCATCGAAGCACATTTCCGTGCGCTGCGGCGCATCGCCCTTGGGGACGAATGAATTCAGGGTGCTGAAGGTCAGCGGGGTCTGGTTCGCGACCCAGTTGAAAGGCTGGAAATTGAAGGTGCCGCCTTGCGGCGCATCGACGTTGACATAGTCGAAATGCGCGAAGTCAGGCTTGTATTTCAAATCGCCGAACGCCGACAGCCCATGCAATTTGACACCGGTCGGGGTCTGAGCGAAAGCCCGACCCGGCAGCAGCGCTGCGGCAGTCGCCGCCGCGCCGAGCGCCAGGAAGTCGCGACGAGGAAGCAATGTCTGCCGCCTCATCAGTTACCCCTGTATTTGGCGGTCAATGCCTTTTCCTTCGCCGTATCGATCCACCAGGAGTCGATATCGGCGCCACGGTAGCTGGGCTGCTTTTCGGGCATGCCGAACTTGTTCCAGTAGGCAAGCCAGACCACCGCCCGGTAGTATTGCGGCACGGTATAGTAGTTCCACAACAGCACGCGATCGAGCGCATGAGTGGCGGCGACGAGATCGTCGCGGTCGGTGGCGAAGATGACGCGGTCCACCAGCGCGTCGACGACCGGGTCCTTGATGCCGGAGTAATTGCGCGAGCCGGGTGAATCGGCGGACTTCGAACTCCAGAAATCGCGCTGTTCGTTGCCGGGCGAATCCGACTGCTGCAGCACGTTGGTGATGACGTCGTAGTCGAAATTGTTGACGCGGTTGACGTACTGGCTGGGGTCGATGATGCGCAGCGTCGCATCGACGCCGATCTTGCGCAGATTGGCGATATAGTTGCCGGAGAGGATCTGATCCGTGTCGGACGTGCCGAGGATCTCGAATTTGAACGGCGCGCCGCTCTTGGCGTTCATCATCTTGCCGCCCTTGATCACCCAGCCGGCCTGGGCGAAGAGGTCGACAGCCTGCTTCAGATATTTCCGCTCCGCTTGCGGTGAGTCGTAGACCGGCAGCTTGAATTCCTGGGTGAACAGTTCAGGCGGCAGCTTGTCGCGATACTTCTCGAGGATTTCGAGTTCCTTGCCTTGCGGCAATCCGCTCGACGCGAGTTCCGTACCTTGGAAATAGCTTTGGGTGCGCGTGTTGGAATTGAAGAACAGCGTTCGGTTCATCGTCTCGAAGTCATAGGGATAGGTTAGCGCCTCGCGGACCCGGCGATCCTGGAACAGCGGCCGGCGCTGGTTCAGCATGAAGGCTTGCATCGGCTCCGGCGAAGTGGTCTTGAATTCCTTTTTGATCACGTCGCCGGCGTTCACCGCCGGAAAGTTGTAAGCCGTCGCCCACCGCCGCGAGCTGTTTTCGGCCTTGATGTCGTCTAGCCCGCCCTTGGTAAAGGCCTGCCACGCAGCATTCTCGTCCAGTATGTAGGTGAAGCGCTGAGTGTCGAAGTTCTCCCGGCCGATCTTCACCGGCAGCTTGGCGCCCCAGTAATCAGCCACGCGCTGCCAGACGATCTCGGAACCCGGCTTGAAGCTGGCGATCTTGTAGGCGGCTGATCCCAGCGGCGGCTCGAGAGTCGGCCTGGTGATGTCGCGCTTCTTGCCGCTGGCATCGGTGCCCTCCCACCAGTGCTTCGGCAGGACGACCAGATCGCCGATAATCTTGGGCAGCTCGCGGTTGCCCTTCTGGTTGAAATGAAACTCGACCTCGCGGTCGGAAATCGCCACCGCGTCGGTAACGTTCTCGAAATAGCGGTTGTATTGGGGGGCGTTGGCCTTCAGCACCTGGAACGACCAGACCACATCGTCGACGGTGATCGGCTGGCCGTCATGCCATTTCGCTCGCCGGTCGAGCCGGTAGGTCGCAGAGGAATAGTCGGGCGGGTATTTATAGGCCTCGGCAACCAGCGGGTGGCTGACGCTGCCCTCGTCGGTCGCCTGGTCCATCAGCGTGTCGTAGAGCAGGCCGCCGCCGAACCCGGCGAGCCCCGCGGCCGGCGACCCCGGCACGATATAGGGATTGAAGCTGTCGAAAGTGCCGACAACGACGGAGTCGTGGGCGCCACCCTTGGGAGCGTCCGGATTGACATAGTCGTAGCGTTGGAAATTTTCGCCGTATTTGGACGGGCCGGTCAGCGAGGACGTGGTGTGCCACTCATCAGCGAGGCTGGCCTGCAGGCTGGCGGCGAAGGCGATCGCCAGCATCGATGCGAAAAACGTGCGGGAGCGGCCGACCGTCATGCGTTCTCCTCGTCGCAACAGTATCCACCGGCAATCTAGATCATTTGACGCCGGTGAAAACCGCAAGCGCCGGCTTTTGTCTCAGCATATGCGGCTTTCCTAACAAAAAAGCCGGGACGAACCCGGCTTTTCCAAGGTGTCTTTATGACGAAATGTTTATTGCGCGGGCGCGACCGGCTTGGCCGGGGCGGCACCTTCGGCCGGCTTTGCCGGAGCCGCACCTTCGGCCGGCTTGGCGGGTGCCGTACCTGCGGCCGGCTTCGCCGCGGCGGCGCCTTCGGCGGGCTTGGCTTCCGCCGAAGCGCCCGGCTGCGGCAGCGGCTTCGGATTGTCCGACAGCGTGCGCAGATAGGCGATCACGTTGGCGCGGTCCTCATCCTTCGGCAGGCCGGCAAAGCCCATCGCCGTGCCCTTCACGAACTTCTTCGGCGCGTTGATGAAGTGGTTGAGGTTGTCGTAGGTCCACTTCTCGGCGCCGCCCTTGGAGAAATCCTTCATGCCGGCCGAATAGGCGAAGCCCTCATGCTCGGCGACGGGGCGATCGATGATGTCCCAGAGGTCCGGACCGACCTTGTTGGGGCCGCCCTTTTCGCCGGAATGGCAGGCCTGGCACTTCTTGAAAATGGCGGCGCCCGTCTCGGCATTGGCGGTCGCGAGCAGGTCGGCGATCGGCTTGGCTTCGGCCGCGGGCGCGGCAGCGCCGCCGCCTTCGGCCGGCTCGGCCGCCTCGATGGCGAAGCCCGGCTTCTCGGGAGCGGGGGAGGCAAACAGCCCGTCGGAAACGATGCCCACGGAAAAGACGACGAAACAGGTTCCGAGGAATCCGGCGAGCAGCTTGTTGACTTCGTTGGAATCCATACGCCCCTTGCTCCCTTTTCCGGCGGACCGTCCACTCCGTCCGTCGGTATAGCGAAGGCCCCAACGGGCCCGTTAAATCGCGCGGAAACTAGGTCTTTTGCTTCGTCGTTGCAACACCTATAAGGGCGCTTCCAGTGAGACGTTTTGCCACTTTTCCATCCGCTTCCCCGGCTGTCCCAGAAGTCCCATGTCGACATTGATCCTGATCCCCGCCCGCATGGCCTCGACGCGCCTGCCGGGCAAGCCGCTGGCCGACATCGCCGGCGCGCCGATGATCGTCCATGTCGCCCGCCGCGGCGCCGAGGCTGGGCTCGGCCGTGTGGTGGTGGCGACCGACACCGAAGCGGTCGCGTCGGCGGTAAGGGATCACGGTTTCGAGGCGGTGATGACGCGCGCGGACCACGAATCGGGATCCGACCGCATCTTCGAGGCCCTCACCCTGCTGGACCCGGAGAAAAAGGTCGAAACCATCGTCAACGTCCAGGGCGATCTGCCGACCATCGATCCTGAGATCATCGGCGCATCGCTGCGGCCCTTCGCCGACCCGTCGGTCGACATAGCCACGCTCGGCGTCGAGATTGTGCGCGACGAGGAAAGGACCAATCCGAACGTGGTCAAGATCGTCGGCTCGCCGCTCTCGGCGACAAGGCTGAAGGCGCTCTATTTCACGCGCGCCACGGCGCCGTGGGGGGAGGGCCCGCTCTATCACCACATCGGCCTCTATGCCTACCGCCGGACAGCGCTGGAACGCTTCGTGGCGCTGAAGCCGTCGCCGCTCGAACGCCGTGAGCGGCTGGAGCAGCTGCGGGCGCTGGAAGCCGGCATGCGCATCGATGCCGAGATCGTCCGGTCGCTGCCGCTCGGCGTCGACACGCCCGACGATCTCGAGCGCGCCAGGCAAATTCTTTCAAACTGAGACATCCGTAAGCGAGACCTTGGCGCATGCCTGAAAAGACCAACAGAATATCCTTCCAGGGCGAGCCGGGGGCCAATTCCGATACCGCTTGCCGCAACATGTTCCCCTCGATGGAGCCGTTGCCCTGTCCCACCTTCGAAGACGCCTTCAACGCGGTCGAGACCGGCAAGGCCGAGCTCGCCATGATCCCGATCGAGAACACTATTGCCGGGCGCGTCGCCGACATCCATCATCTTTTGCCGGAATCGCGCCTGCACATCGTCGGCGAGTATTTCCTGCCCATCCATTTCCAGCTGATGGTGCTGCCGGGCGTGAAACGCGAAGAGATCAGAAGCGTGCACAGCCATATCCATGCCCTTGGCCAATGCCGCAAATACATCCGCAAGAATGGCTGGAAGCCGGTTGTCGCCGGCGACACGGCGGGATCGGCCAAGATGGTCTCCGAGGTCAAGGATCGCACGATGGCGGCACTTGCGCCTGCGCTTGCCGCCGAGCTCTACGGCCTCGACATCATCGAGAAGAATGTCGAGGACACCGACTCGAACGTCACCCGCTTCGTCGTGCTGACCAAGAACAAGCAATGGGCCGAGCGCCCCTCGCTGGAAGCCAAGATGATGACCACCTTCATCTTCCGCGTCCGCAACGTGCCGGCCGCGCTCTACAAGGCCATGGGCGGCTTCGCCACCAACGGCATCAACATGACCAAGCTCGAGAGCTACCAGCTCGGCGCCTTCACAGCGACGCTGTTCTATGCCGACATCGAGGGCCACCCCGATGATCCGCTGGTCAAGCTGGCGCTCGACGAATTGCGCTTCTTCTCGCGCGAAATGCGCATTCTCGGCGTCTATCCGGCAAGCGCGTCGCGCGAGCAGTGGAAGGTCGCCGATTAGGTGGTTCCTAGGACCTTCGAGATTGGCAAAGGCCTTGATGCTTCGTCATCCACGGGCGAAGCAGGAGCGAAGCGACGCGGCGCAGACCCGAGGATCCATGCCGGGACTTCAACGCGTTAGGACGGTCCAGATTCTGCTCCGCTGCGCCCCTCGACTGAGGTAACGGCATGGATCCCCAGGGTCTGCGCTCCGCTTCGCGTCGCTCCGCCCTGGGATGACGACCTCATGGAGTTCCGCGTCAATCTTAGACGCCGGCGCTCGATCCAATCTCAGCCAAAGCCGAGCGGGACATAGTCGATTTCGAGAAATTTCTCGACCTCAGGCAGCCAGCGGTCGCGCACGAACGCGACGTGGTCGGGATGCTCGTTGTATCTGGTGTAGGCAGCCTGGTCGGCGAACTCCATCGAGAAGCCGAACTGATAGTCGTTCTTCGGGCTCACTTGGCGCAGCTGCTCGAAATGCGTCACACCCTTGATCGCCGTCAGGATCTTCTTGGCATCGTGGAGGAACCGCTTCGCCTCCAGCGAATGCGGCGGATGCTTCAGCGTGAACACGACGGTATGACGGATCATTTCTCGGCTCCTATTCGCTGTCGACCCAGGCGCGGATGAGGTGGTGGGCGATCGCCCCTTTCGGCGGCGTGATCAGGCCGCCCGGGTGCGTCCTCTCCAGCATCGAGCGCACCTCATCGCGGAAGAACCAGCGGCAGTCTTCGAGCTCGTTCAGGTCGGCCTGGATGTCCTCGTTGAGCGGCTCGCCGAAGCAGCCGATCATCAGCGAATAGGGGAACGGCCAGGGCTGGCTGGCGTGGTAGACGACGCGGCCCAGCCGGATTCCGGCCTCCTCCAGCGTCTCGCGGCGCACCGCCGCCTCGATCGTCTCGCCGGGCTCGATGAAGCCGGCAAGGGCCGAATACATGCCCGGCCCGAAATGCCGGCCGCGCCCGAGCAGGCATTTCTCGCGCGTCGCCGTCAGCATGATCGCCACCGGATCGGTGCGCGGGAAATGGTCGGTGCCGCAGGCCGGGCAATGCCGCCTGTAGCCGCCGGCGCGCATCTCCGAGCGATTGCCGCATTTGCTGCAGAAAGCGTGGCTGGCATGCCAGGCGAGCAGCGCAGCGCCCTGGGCCAGCGCGCCGGCCGCCGCTTCGTCTATCAGCCCCTGCATATAGACGGAGCGGTAGTCGATCGCCTTCACCGTTTCCGGCAGATTTTCCGGTTCGATCCCGGCGGGCACGGCCAGCACCGGGCCGCTCTCCGAGAGGCCGAGCAGCACGCCGCCGTCGAGCGAAACCTCGAAGGCCTGGCTTTCCGCCGCTTCGAACCATGGGTCGAATTTGCCGTCGTCGAGCTTCAGATAAAGCCTGCCGCCATGCATCAGCATCAGCCGCGCCGATCGCTCGCCAAGCGCCTTCTCGACCGCGTCGTCGGCGCGGTTTTCCGATTGCCGGTCGATCCGGTTGCCGGCGAAACCGACGAATTGGCTCGGCTCGCGCAAAGGCGCGTCAAACAGACGAAAGTTCATAGGAGACTCGAGGAGGGGCAGGAATGGACACTGATGGGCTTATAGCGCTGCCTTGATCTTTTCGGCAAACCGGCGGATGTCGGACCGCTCATACGGCTCGCGCATGCCATGCCCCCAGACCGGCCCTGGCCAGCCGGGGTCGCTCTCGCTGCGGGCGATGACATGGACGTGCAGCTGGCGCACGATGTTGCCGAGCGCCCCGGTGTTGATCTTGGTGCAGCCGGTCACCCGCTTCAGCGCGTGCGCCACCATATTGGTCTCGAAGGTCAGCATCGTCTGGTCGAGCGGCGTCAGGTCGTGGATTTCCTCCACGCCCGGCCGCTGCGGCACCAGGACCAGCCACGGCCAGCGGCGATCGTTCATCAGCCGGAGCTCGCACAGGCCGAGCCACATGAGCTGCTCACTGTCCGCCTCCAATCGGGCGTCCAGTGTGAAACCGGCCTTTAGGCCAGGCAGCATGGGCGTTTCCCTCACTTTTCGAGAATGCTTCAAACCCTGAACGCTAGAGCGACGGCAAGGTGGCTGCAAGCGAATCATTGACCGCTCCTGCGGATTTGAAGGTCGTCTGCACCGCATGGCCTGGCCGGTGATCCACTACGACCCTTGCATTTCGCCGCTGAATTGCCGATATGGAGCTTGGGAGGTTGGTGGTGGACGATCCACTCGCCAACCGGGTCAGGTCCGGAAGGAAGCAGCCCTAACGAGCCCGGAACGGGTCATTGTTCCAGCCTCCCGCCTCTTCGCCTTTCTCCCGCGACATTGACGGCGCCGAGCCGTGCGGGCGAGACTATGCGCAGGAATCGGCCGCCTTCCGTCGCGGTCCTTGGAGCTTTTGACGGCGAATGAGCGAAGCCGGAAATTCGGGGCCAGAAAGCCTGGAGACAGGTAAGGCCGGCGCCTATCGCGTGCTGGCGCGCAAATACCGCCCCTCCAATTTCTCCGCACTGATCGGCCAGGAGCCGATGGTCCGCACGCTCACCAATGCCTTCGCCACTGGCCGCATCGCCCAGGCCTGGATGCTGACCGGCGTGCGCGGTGTCGGCAAGACGACGACGGCGCGCATTCTCGCACGCGCCCTGAACTATAAAACCGCCACTGTCGACCAACCCTCCGTCGACCTTTCGACCCCCGGCGAGCATTGCCAGGCGATCATGGAAGGCCGCCATGTCGACGTCATCGAGATGGACGCGGCTTCCCATACCGGCATCGACGACATCAGGGACATCATCGACCGCGTCCGCTACGCGCCGGTCTCGGCCCGCTACAAGGTCTACATCATCGACGAAGTGCACATGCTCTCCACCCAGGCCTTCAACGGCCTGTTGAAGACGCTGGAAGAGCCGCCGCCGCATGTCAAATTCATCTTCGCCACCACCGAGATCCGCAAGGTGCCGATCACGGTTCTGTCGCGCTGTCAGCGCTTCGACCTGAGGCGCATCGATGCCGGCGCGCTCGTCGCGCATCTTTCCTCGATTGCCGCCAAGGAAGGCATTTCCGTGGATGATGAGGCTTTGGCGATGATTGCGCGGGCCGCCGAGGGCTCGGCGCGCGATTCGCTCTCCATCCTCGAT
>NZ_RZSR01001431.1:0-997 GCF_004023265.1 Mesorhizobium sp. M1A.F.Ca.IN.020.06.1.1 | reverse complement strand
AGGGAAAGAAGGTCCCGAGCAGCGCCGCCCTCAAGGCGGCCGCCGAAATCAAGGAGGAACTGGCCAAGGCCTTTGCGCCCGGTGAAAAGCTGGCCGAGGGCGTCTCCGTCGAGGCAACCGACAAGGGCGTCGTCATCTCGATTACCGATCAGCTCGACTTCGGCATGTTCGAAATCGGCTCGGCCGTGCCGCGCCGCGAGATGGTGCTGGCGATGGAGAAGATCGGCCGCATCATCAACGAGAAGAAGGGCACCATCACCATCGGCGGCCATACCGATGCGCGGCCGTTCCGCAGCGGCGCCTACGACAACTGGCGGCTGTCCACCGCCCGCGCCCACTCCGCCTATTACATGCTGGTGCGCGGCGGCGTCGACGAAAGCCGCATCACCGAGGTCGCGGGCTTCGCCGACCGCCAGCCCAAGATCGCGTCCGATCCGCTGGCCGCCGCCAACCGCCGCATCGAAATCCTGATGGCGACCGGCGGATGAGGGTCAGGATCGCCATCGGCCGCGCAGTCGGGCTGCTGCTGCTCGCCGCAGGATTGCCCGCTGCCGCTTTTGCACAGGATGACGGCCTGCAGCCTTATCAGCTGGTGCGCTCGCTGCAGTTGGTCCAGGACCGCATCGCCGGCGGCGATCATGCGGCGCTGCCAATGCAGGCCAAGCTGCTGGAAATGACCGATGCCAGGCTTCGCGCCGCCGATGCCGGCGATTTCAAGGACCCGAAGAATTTCCGCGCTCTGCTCGTCTATGGCATGAGCGGCGGCAATCCCGTCACAGTGGAGGCGGCGGCTTCGCGCGCGGCGGCCGACCCGCAAAGCCTCGCCATCGCCAAAGGGGTCGTCGCCTATCTCAACGGCAGGCCGGCCGCGGCAATCGAAATCCTGAAGCCGATCGACCCGATGAGCGTGCCCGCCGACCTCGGCGCCTTCCTGGCGTTGGTCAAGGGCTCGCTGCTTGCGGCCGATGAACCCGCAACGGCGCTGACGCTGCTGGAC
>NZ_RZSR01001430.1:0-999 GCF_004023265.1 Mesorhizobium sp. M1A.F.Ca.IN.020.06.1.1 | reverse complement strand
GTCGCCACGGCGCGCGGCGGCCGTGTCGATCTGCTCATCATGGACGTCGGCCTGCCAGACATGGACGGTCGCGAGGCGGTGAAGATCCTGCGCAAGGGCGGCTATAAGGCCCCGATCATCATGCTGACCGGCCACGACACCGATTCCGACACCATTCTGGGGCTCGAGGCCGGCGCCAACGATTACGTCACCAAGCCTTTCCGCTTCGCGGTGCTCTTGGCGCGCATCCGTGCGCAGTTGCGCCAGCACGAGCAGAGCGAGGACGCCACCTTCTCGGTCGGCCCCTACACCTTCAAGCCCAGCCAGAAGCTTTTGATCGATCCGCGCGGCGCCAAGGTGCGGCTGACCGAAAAGGAAGCCTCGATCATCAAATATCTCTATCGCGCCGACCAGAAGGTGGTAACGCGCGACGTGCTCTTGGAAGAAGTGTGGGGTTACAATTCCGGCGTCACCACCCACACGCTGGAAACCCATGTCTACCGGCTGCGCCAGAAGATTGAGCGCGATCCTTCCAATGCCGAAATTCTTGTGACAGAAAGCGGCGGCTACAAGCTGGTTCCTTAAACATTTCATGATCTAGAGCGATTCCAGGAAAAGTGTGAAAGCGGTTTTCCGATCGGAATTGCGTCGAACCAAACAGATAGGCGGTCGGGCGGGATTGCCTCGGGTACGATCCTGATGCTGGAGGGTGATGGATCGGCTCGCTGCACGCATCGCACGATGCGTGATTGAAAGTTGGAGTGCGCGCTCCCGCAAGGAGACGGCGCTCCAAAGGAGGGACTGGACTGACCGCTCGGGGACACAGCTAGGATGGCGCTGGATGACGACATCCGCATCCTGTCCGCCGTGAAGCTTTTTCAGGGCTTCACGCAGGAACAGTTGCGCCTGCTGGCCTTCGGCGCCGAGACCACTTTTCTGCAGGCCGACCACAAGCTCTACCGCGAGGATGACGTGGCCGACTCGGCCTATATCGTCGTCAGCGGGCGCATAGTCCTCTAT
>NZ_RZSR01001429.1:0-999 GCF_004023265.1 Mesorhizobium sp. M1A.F.Ca.IN.020.06.1.1 | reverse complement strand
GAGCGGACCTTGCCGGATTTTTTCATTGGTGCTCATGCTGCCGTTGCTGGTCACCGCCTATTGACGCGCGACGCTCCTCGCTATCGCAGCTATTTCCCCGACCTCGAAATCGTCTCTCCGGAAACGCATCCATGAAGGCCAGGACATGATCGGCAAGCTGAAGGGCACGCTGGATGAGATCGACGAGGATTCCTGCGTCGTGGACGTGCACGGCGTCGGCTATGTCGCCCATTGCTCGGCGCGCACGCTTGCCGCGCTGCCGTCCCCCGGCGAGGCGGTGGTGCTGTTCATCGAGACCTATGTGCGCGAGGACATGATCCGGCTATACGGCTTTCAGACCCCGCTCGAGCGCGAGTGGTTCCGCCTTTTGATGAACAATGTGCAGGGCGTCGGCGCCAAGGTGGCGCTGGCCGTGCTGTCGACGCTGGCGCCGCCCGACCTCGCCAATGCGATCGCGTTGCGCGACATCGCCATGGTGTCGCGCGCACCGGGCGTCGGCAAGAAGGTGGCCGAGCGCATCGTCACCGAATTGCGCACCAAGGCGCCGGCCTATGCGGGCGCCGCCACCGGCACGATCAGCCTCAAGCAGGAGCTTGGCGAAGGCGTGGCGGCAGCACCCATCACCGACGCAGTCTCGGCGCTGGTCAATCTCGGCTATTCGCGCGACATCGCCGCCAATGCGGTGGCCGCGGCCCTAAAGTCGGCTGGCGAAGGGGCGGATGCCTCGAAGCTGATCCGCTTCGGCCTGAAGGAGCTGGCGCGGTGAGGTGGCGCTTGTCCCGGTCCTTGCCGTATGCAAGGAAGACCGCATGAGCCTTTCGCCCCGTCTCATTGCCCCCGACAAGCGTGGCGAGGATGCCGACCAGAGCTTGCGGCCGCAGTCGCTTGACGAGTTCGTCGGCCAGGCTGCGGCGCGTGCCAATCTCAAGGTCTTCGTCGATGCCGCCAAGAGCCGCGGCGAGGCGCTCGACCATGTGCTGTTCGTAGGCCCGCCGGGGC
>NZ_RZSR01001428.1:0-1004 GCF_004023265.1 Mesorhizobium sp. M1A.F.Ca.IN.020.06.1.1 | reverse complement strand
GGTGGGACTGAGCAAGACGCCGTGCTGGAAACGGGTGAAGGCGCTCGAGAATCAGGGCATCATCCGCAGCTATTCCACCCGCATCGATCCGGCCGCGATCGGCTTCGACATCGAGGCCTTCATCCAGGTGTCGATCGACTTCGAGGTGTCGGACGCCTTCGAGGCGGCGGTGAGGAAGCACCCGCTGATCCGCCGTTGCTATGCCACGACCGGCGAGGCCGACTATCTGTTGCAGATCGTCACCGTGGACATGCGGGCGCTGGACAGGATGCTGCGCGAGGAGCTCAGCCGGCTGCCCGGCGTGCGCCGCACCGTCACCTCGATGGCGATGCGCGAGATCAAGGGCGACATCTCGTTCGCCGATGCAGCGGCGCATGCGCTAAGGGAATGATTACAAGAAGAATATTTGCAATCAAAGGTAATTTCGGTAAATACCTTAATTGTCGAGACGGGCGGGGGCGATGCGTTTCGAATGGGATGCCGCAAAGGCTAAGATCAATAAGGCCAAGCACGGCATCGATTTCGAGCTCGCTCCGGAATTCGATTCGCCAACGCGGTCGTCGCCATCGACGACAGCACGGACTATGGCGAGGAACGCCTGGTCGCCACCGGGATCATCGGCCTGTCAGTCTGTGTGATGGTCTATGTCGAGCGCGGCGAAACGATCCGGGTGATTTCGCTGCGACGGGCCACGAAGAAGGAGATCGAGAGTTATGTCGAAAACCTCTAGTCGTTCCCGCTCCGCGCCCGTGCACCGGGAAGCAATCCCGCCGAGGCGCACCCGCGAGGAAGCCCTCGGCATCGCCCGGGCCGCGCTTTCGCGCATGTCCGAACAGGAAGATGCGGCGATCAGGGCGGCGGCGTTGGCCGATCCGGATGCGCAGCCTGCGGAAACATTGCCGCGCCGCAAGCCGGGCCGCCCGCGCGCCGAAGTCAAGAAAGTGGCCGTTTCGCTGAAGCTCGACCCCGATGTGGTCAGCGCTTACCGCGCCCAAGGTCCCGGC
>NZ_RZSR01001427.1:0-1006 GCF_004023265.1 Mesorhizobium sp. M1A.F.Ca.IN.020.06.1.1 | reverse complement strand
GGTCGACACGCTGGAGAGCGGCAAGTAAGCCGGCCAGCCTGAAAGATGCTGCTAAGGGCGCCTTCGGGCGCCCTTTCGCATTTCAGGCGCGCGCTATGCCGCGCACCCCGAGAGAGCCCATCAAGCGCGGCCAGAACGCTCTTGCGCCAGCGCGCGCTATCGGGCAAACCGACCTCCTATTTGCGTTCTGCCGCTCCGGGGTCACATGTCCGCAACGATTTCGCCGCTCGCACCGAAGAAATATCCCAAGATGCCGGTCATCGAGGGCGTGCGCATCGCTACCGCCGAGGCCGGGATCAAATATCGCAATCGCACCGATCTGCTTGCCATGGTCTTCGATCCCGGAACGGCGGTCGCCGGTGTCTTCACCAAGTCGAAATGCCCCTCGGCGCCGGTCGACTACTGCCGCCAGAACCTGTCCGCCGGCAAGGCGCGTGTGCTGGTGGTGAATTCCGGCACTGCCAAAGCCTTCACCGGCAAGAAGGGCCGCGCTTCGACGGCTTTGACCGGCGAGGCGGCGGCGAAGGCCGCCGGATGCTCCGAGAGCGAAGTGTTCCTGGCCTCGACCGGCGTTATCGGCGAGCCGCTCGACACCAACAAATTCAGCCATCTGCTCGCCGGCCTGGTGAAGGACGGCAAGCCGGACCTGTGGACCGAGGCGGCGAAGGCCATCATGACCACGGACACCTATCCGAAGGTGGCGTCCCAGACGGTGAAGCTCGGCGACGCCGACGTCACCATCAACGGCATCGCCAAGGGCGCCGGCATGATCGCGCCCGATATGGCCACGATGCTCTCCTTTATCGCCACCGACGCGCCGATCGCAGCCCCGGTGCTGCAGGATCTGTTGTCGCGCGGCACGGCAAAGACCTTCAACGCGGTCACCGTCGACAGCGACACCTCGACTAGCGACACGCTGCTCTTCTTCGCCACCGGCAAGGCTGGTTCGCGTGGCGCGCCCAAGATCAGCGACCCGAAAGATGCGCGGCTCGGCGCCTTCCGCCGC
>NZ_RZSR01001426.1:0-1017 GCF_004023265.1 Mesorhizobium sp. M1A.F.Ca.IN.020.06.1.1 | reverse complement strand
GGCCGCAGCGATGGTCGCCGGCGTCACCCTGTTCGCCAGATCGATCCAGGACACGGTCGAGGAGAAGCTGCGTGCCGATCCCGCCGTTACAAAGCAGTGGGACGAGGTTTCGACGCGCTTCCGCTATGTCTTCGCCGATCCCGAAGCCGCCTTCCGCGCCATGGATTTCGACGCGGTGCTGTCCGATTCAGCCGCGGCGAAGGTCGCGCTGGACCGGCTCGTATCGGAGCCGCAGACCCTCGGCGCACTCAAGGGCAGGACCGGCCTTCTCGCCGCTAAGGCCGATCGCGAGGACCGGCGTGTCGCCGAGCTCAATGTCCCGGCTCTGAAGCGCGACATCGAGCGCTATCTCAGCCTACGCGACAGGGCGGTGCAGAAGCTGGAAGCCGAGGAGCAGGCGATGCGCCGGCGCGTCTCGATCGACATCCCGGCGCTGTCGCCGGCAGCTCACCAAGTGCTCGAGCGGGTACGCGACGCCATCGACCGCAATGACCTCCCGGCCGCCCTCGGCTACGCCATCTCCAACCGCGAGGTGAAGGCCGAGATCGACGGTTTCAACAAGGCGATCGCGGAGCGGTTCGGCGAGCGCGTGCTGCTGACCAATGCAGCGCGCGAGCCCTCTGGCAAGCTGTTCGACAAGACGGCCGAGGGTCTCAAGCCAGGCAATCGTCAGAAGCTGGCGGAGGCCTGGCCGGTGATGCGGACGGCGCAGCAACTCGCCGCCCATGAACGCACCGCAGCGACGCTGAAGCAATCGGAAAACCTGCGCCAGACGCAGCGGCAGACGCCGGTGATGAAACAATGAGACGGCGGTGCGCCATGGCTCTCGTTGCATTCGCGGCCGCAGCTCTTGTCACGCTCGCAGGCGTCGCCTGGCTCGGCGGTCTTCGTGTCAATCTTACGCGCAGCTATCCGCTCGGCCTGTGGCGCATCGAGCCGCTCGAACGGCCCGCACAAGTGGGCGATCTTATCTTCATTTGCCCGCCCGACAGCCCTGCATTCCGCATGGCGCGTGAG
>NZ_RZSR01001425.1:0-1018 GCF_004023265.1 Mesorhizobium sp. M1A.F.Ca.IN.020.06.1.1 | reverse complement strand
CTTGCAGCGGAAGCGGATGGTTTCGAGCGGCTTGTTCCAGCCGACCACCTTGGCCACGTCGTTCGCCTTGAAGCGGCCGGCGTGGTAGCAGTGGCGGCATTCGACTATGAGCAGCATGTTGGCCTTGACCGCCCGGCCGACGAAGCCGCGGAAACGGATGCCGGATGTGAAGTGAGCTGTGGTGGCGGCTAGTTCACGCGCCAGAGGAAATAAGGCCAGTCCGGCGTGTCGAAGGGCAAGGGGGTCCAGCGCGGCGACTGCATCGCCCGGTCGCTGACCACTAGGCCACCCGGTGCCATCAACGCATCGATGAGCGCCGCCAGCCAGCCGGCCTGGGCGGTGTCGCGGGCGCGGTCCTCACTGCCGAAATCGGCATGGGCCAAGGCTGCGGGCGCGCAGCCGGACAAGGCGGACAGCGTTTCGCGGAAATCGCCCAGCACAAGGTCGGCGCCGGCCGGCGCCGCATCAGCCGGGGCGTGCAGGTCGCGGTCGAAGGCGATGATCCGGCGGTCCGGGAACAGCTTGCGCAGATGGCTGTAGGTGCGGCCCTTGCCCAGGCCGATCTCCAGCACCGGGCCGGGCAAGTCCCGGGTCTCCCTCCGCCGCCCGCTCCAGCGCCCGGCGCTGGGTGGTGAGGCGGGCGATCATGCGGTCGAGGCGGCTGTCCATGGGCGCTCCGGGCAGGCTCGATGGTGTCGAGGGCCGCCACTGTAGCTTCGGCCAGGGACACCGTCGATCCCGAACGCGGTAAAACCAGGTCTCAGAAATAGCTCGCGTGTTGAGTGACAGCTGCTATCCCCTCGCCTTCTGCAGCACCCAGATATAACCCTTGGGCGGGTGATCCTGGTCGATGAACTGGGTCTTGACCTCAGTGTCCTTGCGGCCGCAGCGCTTGCAGCGGAAGCGGATGGTTTCGAGCGGCTTGTTCCAGCCGACCACCTTGGCCACGTCGTTCGCCTTGAAGCGGCCGGCGTGGTAGCAGTGGCGGCATTCGACTATGAGCAGCATGTTGGCCTTG
>NZ_RZSR01001424.1:0-1027 GCF_004023265.1 Mesorhizobium sp. M1A.F.Ca.IN.020.06.1.1 | reverse complement strand
ACCTCGCACCGTCCCTACGCCAGTATGAACTGGATCAGGTTCAACGGGTCACTGCGCGCTCTAGCAGTATCTCAGCCCCTTGCCGGGACTCCCCTGGTGATCGGCGCAGATTGATGATGCGAGGCCGCGCTGTCAACGCCGCTGCGGCGCGTGCACAAGATGAAATTTATCGAACGCCACCTGCCAAGCAGACCAATACGCAGCCTGCCGAATTAAAAACCAACCACCAGCGCCCCGCCAGTGAGGCCCGCGCCGGCCGCCGCAAGGAGCAGCTTGTCGCCTGGCTCGATGGGTTTGGCGGCGTGTGCGATCGACAGCGACAGCGGTATGGTGGCGGCCGACGAGTTGCCGTACTCGGCGATGGTCTTGACGATCCGATCATCCTCGATGCCGAGCGCCTTGCCGGCGGCGTTGAAGATGCGGGCATTCGCCTGGTGCGGCACAAAGCGAGCCACATCTGACGCAGAGAGACCGACCGCCGCCAGTGCCTCCCCCGAGCAACGACTCATCATCTCCACGGCCTTTGTGAAGACCGCGCGGCCGTCGGCGATGGTCATGCGCGTTTCGGCGATGTCGATCTCGTCAGAGAAGGGGCGGTTGCTGCCGCCCGCCGGAATCTGGATCAGGCCATAAGCTGACCCGTCGGCGGCAACCGAGCACCCGAGGACGCCGTGACCCGGATCGTCGGATGGGGCGAGCACCACCGCCCCGGCGGCATCGGCAAACAGAACCGCGCTTGCCCGCTCCGCCGGGTTGATCCGGCGGCTCAATATGTTGGCGGCGATGATGATGGCCGGTTTGTTGTGCAGCCGCACGAATCCGTCCGCGAACATCATGGCGTAGATGAAACCCGCGCAGGCGCCGGCAAGGTCGACACCGCCGGCATTCTCGAGACCCAACCTGTGCGCCACCAGCGGCGCGCTCGGCGGCAGGAGGTGGTCCGGGGTCGAGGTGGCGAGCAGGAGCAGACCGACATCCTTGCGGTCGATGCCGGGGGCCTCCAGCGCCATGTCGCCCGCCTTTTTCG
>NZ_RZSR01001423.1:0-1029 GCF_004023265.1 Mesorhizobium sp. M1A.F.Ca.IN.020.06.1.1 | reverse complement strand
GTCGCGCCCTCAGCGATGTCCTGCAGCGCCCAGGCGCTGCAGGACATCGCTGAGGGCGCGACCGGCCTGTCGCTGGTTTTCGAGGGTGCGCCGAATGCCTTCGGCTTTGGCCTGCCGAGAACCGCGGAGGCGCTGGAAACGGTGCTCGACGGCGTGCCGCTCAACCGGGTCCAGGTGCGCATCGATGCGCATCCGTGGAGCCGCGCCGTGGCGGATTGGCTGCTCGCCTTCCTGACCCGGCGCCGCTCCGATCCGGCGAAGCTCAACCTTTCCTTCGGCATCGACCCGGCGGCGATCTTCGCCGGCACCGGACGGCTGCGCACCTCGATCGAGGCGCTGCAGGAGTCAATGCCGCAATCGCTGGCGCATTTCTTCTCGATGGGCGTGCCCGGCGTGCTGCTCGAAGCGGACGGCCGCGTCTTCCACAATGCCGGCGCCACCGAGGCGCAGGAGCTCGGCACGATGATGGCTTCCGCCGTGTCCTATCTCAGGATGTTCGAGAAGGCGCGCCAGCCGCTGGTCTATGCCGCGCCCTATATCGGCTTTGCCCTCAGCGTCGACCAGGACCAGTTCCTGTCGATGGCCAAGGTGCGGGCGTTGCGCAAGCTCTGGGCGCGGATCCAGGAAGCCTGCTCGATCCCGGCCTCGACGGCGAACGTCCACGCCGAGACCTCCTATCGCATGATGGCGATGGCGGATCCGGAAACCAACATCCTGCGCACCGCGATTGCCGCTTTTGCCGCGGCGACCGGCGGCGCTGATTCCGTCTCGATCCTGCCGCACACCATCGCGCATGGACTGCCGGCCGGTTTGGCGCGCCGCGTCGCCCGCAACGCGCAGCTGATCCTGGCGCATGAGAGCCATCTCCATCACGTGGCCGATCCGGCCAGCGGCTCCGGAGCGGTCGAGGCGCTGACCGACGGTCTTTGCGCGGCGGCTTGGGAAGAATTCCAGCGCATCGAGGCCGAGGGCGGCGTGCTCAACAGCCTGCAGCAGGGCTATATCCAGAACCGTGTGCAGACGGCCGCC
>NZ_RZSR01001422.1:0-1038 GCF_004023265.1 Mesorhizobium sp. M1A.F.Ca.IN.020.06.1.1 | reverse complement strand
TCCTCATCCCGATCGGAAAACTCGTGCATGATGTCGCCGGCCAGCAGCTTTTCCTTCGACAGCAGCCCGGCGTCCTCGAGCGCCTCGAAATCCGGCAGCTGGCGCAGTGTGTCGAACCCGAACTGGGACAGGAAATTTTTCGTCGTCACATAGGTGTAGGGCGCGCCCGGCTGGGGGCTGCGCGGCCCCGAGGCGATGAGGTCCTGCGCGCGCAGCACGCCGATAAGGTCGCGCGACACCTCCTTGCCGAACAAGGACGACAGCTCGCCCCGGGTGATCGGCTGGAAGTAGGCGATGCACATCAGGACGAGCGCTTCCGACTGCGTCAGCTCTTTTGTCCCCTGCCCCGCCGGCGTGCCGAAGGCGGCGCGGATGGCGTCGCCGAAAACCTTCTTGGTGCGGTGCTGCCAGCCGCCGGCGACCGACACCAGCTCGTAGGGGCGGCCGGCGAGCTCCGCGCGGATGTCGTCGATGACCAAATCGAGATTGCAGTTTCTTCCCACTACCCGCACCAGCACCTCGCGCGGCACAGGCTCGCTGGCGGCAAAGATCACCGCTTCGACGCGGCCCATCCATTCGCGCCAGCGCAGTTCTGGCGGCAGGTGCTCGAGCTCGGTGTCGAGCAGCGCCGGCTGATCGTCTGGCTTGCGGCGAACGGAGGCTTGGCTCATCGCTACAGCCCAAACAGCCGGAAGCTGGCGCGGCCCGACAGTTCGCGCACGGCCTCGAGCTGCTGCAGCCGCTCGAACAAGCGCCGCGCCGCGAAGCGCGACAGGTTTTTCGTCGTCAGCGATCCGGCCACGGCATCTTCATTGAGCAGCAAAAAAACCACGTCGCCGGCGCCTTTCGAGCGCAGCTTTGGCGCCACCGCCAGGAGTTTTTCGGAGCGGCGTGACAGCTCGGCGGCCAGCCGGCAGGCCTCAGCCGCTCCTTGAACCAGCGCGAGGCAGACCGCCCGCTCAAAACCTTCTTGCCCGGGTCGGATGCGCTTGCCGCCGGCCTCGGCGCGGAAGGGCGGGCCAAAAGCCTGCGCCATAT
>NZ_RZSR01000142.1:0-8878 GCF_004023265.1 Mesorhizobium sp. M1A.F.Ca.IN.020.06.1.1 | reverse complement strand
ATGGCGAGGACCAGATGACGCTAATCACCGCGGCCGTCGCGCAGTGGCACGACTTCGAATGGTTGAAGTCGCGCATGCCGGCCGATGCGGCCTTCAGGCTGACCGATCGCACGGAGGAATACTCAACCCAGATTCTCGCCGGCCCGAACTCGCGCGCTATTCTTGCTGACGTCTGCGACGCCGATCTTTCCCTGCCTTGGCTGACGCATCAGGAGACGACCATCGCCGGCCGCTGGGCGAAGCTGGTGCGCGTCTCCTTCGCCGGCGAGCTCGGTTGGGAGATCCACACCAAGGTCGCGGACACGGCTACCGTCTTCGACGCGGTCTGGGCCGCCGGCCAGAGGCATGGCCTAAAGCCCTTCGGCATGTACGCGCTGGATTCGCTTCGGCTGGAAAAAGGCTACCGCGCCTGGAAAGGCGACCTCTCGACCGACTATTCGATCCTGCAGGGCGGGCTCGAACGCTTCGTCAAATGGGACAAGCCCGACTTCCGCGGCAAGGCGGCGCTGCTCAACGAAAGGCAGCAGGGCGTGAAGAAGCGCTTCGTCACGCTGGTCGTGGAAAGCCCCGGCGATTGCGACGCGCCCTATATGTCGACGCTCTGGCATGACGGCAAGATTGTCGGCGAGACGACGTCGGGCGGCTGGGGCCATCGCGTCGATAAGTCGATCGCGCTCGGCATGCTGCGTTCCGACCTGACCGAGCCCGGCACGGCGGTCGAGGTCGAAATCTTCGGCGACCGTTTCAAGGCGGTGGTGCAGAAGGACGAGCCGTTGTGGGATCCGAAGAACGAAAGGTTGAGAGCATGACATCCGTCATTCTTACCGATGGCGGCATGGGCCAGGAGCTGGTCCGTCGCAGTCAGTCCGAACCGACGCCTTTGTGGTCGGCCAGAGTGCTGATCGACGAACCGGAACTGGTGCGCGACCTGCATGCGGAATTCATCCGTGCCGGCGCCCGCGTCATTACCATCAACACCTATTCGGCCACGCCCGAGCGCCTGGCGCGCGAGGGCGCGGAAGAGCTGTTTAAGCCTCTGCAGAAGCGCGGCATCGAGCTCGCCCGGCAGGCGTGCGACGAAGCGGGTGAAGCCGCCATCGCCGGCTGCCTCTCGCCTCTCTTCGGCAGCTACGCGCCGGCGCTGACCATCTCCTTCGAGGAGACGCTCGGCATCTACCGCCGCATCGTCGCCGAGCAGGCAGAAGGCGTCGATCTGTTCCTGTGCGAGACCATGGCTTCCGCCGACGAGGCCCGCGCGGCGGTCACCGCGGCATGCGAGAGCGGCAAGCCGGTCTGGGTATCCTGGACTATCGCCGACCACGGCACGCCCCGCCTGCGCAGCGGCGAGAGCATTGCCGCCGCGGCTAGCGCCCTCGGCGATCTCCCGGTGGCGGCACGGCTGCTCAACTGCTGCCGGCCCGAAGCCATTGCCGCCGCATTGCCGGAACTGCTGGCCCTCGGCGGTCCGGTTGGCGCCTATGCCAATGGCTTCACCTCGGTCGAGGCGCTCAAGCACGGCGGCACGGTCGACGTGCTGCACGCGCGCCATGATCTCGATCCGAACGCCTATGCCGACCAGGCGATGGGCTGGGTCGAGACTGGCGCCAGCATTGTAGGCGGCTGTTGCGAAGTCGGGCCGGCGCATATCGCTGCGCTACGCGACCGGCTCATTCAGGCCGGCCATCACATCTCGGGAGCAGCCTGATGCCAAAACCATCGAAGCGCATTACCGGCATCGTGCCATCGGGCAAGGATGGCTGGGAAGTCCACTTCGCCGCCTGGACCCGCAGGGCAGCCGGCGAGGACATCATCGTGCTCTCGGTCGGCGACCATGATTTCGACACGCCGTCGCAAACGATCGAGGCCTGCGTGAACGCCGTCCGCGGCAGCAACCACCACTACACGCCGCTTCCCGGCCTGCCGCGCCTGCGCAAGGCGATGGCGGCGGCCTCCTCCGCCTGCACCGGCGTCCTGACGGAGCCCGACGAGATCATCGCCACGGCCGGAGGTCAGGGCGCGCTCTACGCCGCCGTGCAGGGCGTGCTCGACCCCGGCGATCACGCGATCGTCGTCGCGCCTTACTATGCCACCTACCCCAACACCTTCAGCGCCGCCGGCGCCAGCTTCACCGTGGTCGAGACGCCGGCCGAGGACGGCTTCCAGCCGCGCGCCGACAGGATCCGCGCGGCGCTCAGGCCCAACACGCGCGCCATCCTGATCAACACCCCGAACAACCCGACAGGCGCAGTCTATTCGCGCGAACGGCTCGAGCAATTGGCCGAAATCTGCAAGGAGCACGATCTCTGGCTGCTGTCCGACGAGGTCTACTGGACGCTTGGCGGCGGCGAGCACATCTCGCCGCGCTCGCTGCCCGGCATGTCCGAGCGCACGCTGGTCATCAATTCCATGTCGAAAAGCCACGGCATGACCGGCTGGCGCATGGGCTGGCTCACCGGCCCGAAGGCGATGATCGCGCTGATGACCGATCTCAACCTGGTGACCACCTACGGCCTGCCGGCCTTCATCTCGATCGCTTGCGCCGAGGCGCTTGAAAACCACTACGGCGTGGACGAGATAGCCGAGCGTTACGCCGGGCGCCGCGCCGTCTTCCTCGACGCCATTCGCGGCGCAAATGAAGTCACCGTGCGCGGCTCCGAAGGCGGCATGTATGTCATGCTCGACATATCGGCCATCGAGCCCGACGACGAGAAATTCGCCTGGGCGCTGCTCGACAAGGAGAAGATCGGCGTCATGCCCGGCTCGAGCTTCGGCGAGGCCGCCGCCGGTCACATCCGCATCAGCCTCTGCCAGCCTGAACCTGTCCTTCAGGAAGCAGCGCTTCGCGTGCGCCGCTTCGCTTCCGACTACCGCCGCGAGGCCGCATGACCAGAACCATTCCAACCAAAGCTCGCGCGGTCATTATCGGCGGCGGCGTCTCCGGCTGCTCGGTCGCCTATCATCTGGCCAAGCTCGGCTGGACCGACATAGTGCTGCTTGAGCGCAAGCAGCTCACCTGCGGCACGACCTGGCACGCCGCCGGCCTGATCGGCCAGTTGCGCGGCTCGCAGAACATGACCCGGCTGGCGAAATACTCGGCCGACCTCTACGTCAAGCTCGAGGCGGAGACCGACGTCGGCACCGGCATGCGCCAGGTCGGCTCGATCACCGTGGCGCTGACCGAGGAACGCAAGCATGAAATTTATAGGCAGGCCTCGCTAGCCCGCGCCTTCGATGTCGACGTGCGCGAGATTTCGCCAACCGAAGTCAAGGAGATGTACCCGCATCTCAACGTCTCCGATGTGGTCGGCGCGGTGCATTTGCCTCTCGACGGCCAGTGCGACCCCGCCAATATCGCCATGGCGCTGGCCAAGGGCGCGCGGCAACGCGGAGCGACGGTTATCGAAAACGTGAAGGTCATCAAGGTCCACACCAGGAACGGCCGCGTCTCCGGTGTCTCCTGGGCTCAGGGCGAGGACCAGGGCACGATCGAGACCGACATCGTCGTCAACTGCGCCGGTATGTGGGCGCGCGAGCTCGGCCGGCAGAACGGCGTCACCATCCCGCTGCACGCCTGCGAGCATTTCTACCTCGTCACCGAGCCCATCCCCGGCCTCACCCGCCTGCCGGTGCTGCGCGTGCCGGACGAGTGCGCCTACTACAAGGAAGACGCCGGCAAGATGATGCTCGGCGCCTTCGAGCCGGTGGCGAAACCCTGGGGCATGGACGGCATCCGCGAGGATTTCTGCTTCGACCAGTTGCCCGAGGACATGGACCATTTCGAGCCGATCCTCGAAATGGGCGTCAACCGTATGCCGATGCTGGGCACGGCCGGCATCCACACCTTCTTCAACGGCCCCGAGAGTTTTACTCCCGACGACCGCTACTATCTCGGCGAGGCGCCGGAACTCTCCGGCTACTGGATGGCGACCGGCTACAATTCGATCGGCATCGTTTCCTCCGGCGGCGCCGGCATGGCCCTGGCGCAGTGGATCAATGACGGCGAGGCGCCTTTCGACCTCTGGGAGGTCGACATCCGCCGCGCCCAGCCCTTCCAGAAGAACCGTCGCTACCTCAAGGAACGCGTCTCCGAAACGCTCGGCCTGCTCTACGCCGATCATTTCCCCTATCGCCAGATGGCTACCTCGCGCGGCGTGCGCCGCTCGCCTCTGCACGAGCATCTGAAGGCTCGTGGCGCCGTCTTCGGCGAGGTGGCCGGCTGGGAGCGCGCCAACTGGTTTGCCCGCGAAGGACAGGAGCGCGAATACCGCTATTCCTGGAAGCGGCAGAACTGGTTCGACAACCAGCGCGAGGAACACCTCGCCTTGCGCAACGGCGTCGGCCTGTTCGACATGACCTCGTTCGGCAAGATCCGCGTTGAAGGCCGCGACGCTTGTGCCTTCCTGCAGCGGCTCTGCGCCAACGACATGGACGTGGAACCGGGCAAGATCGTCTACACGCAGATGCTCAACGCCAAAGGCGGCATCGAGAGCGACCTCACCGTGACGCGGCTGTCCGAGACCGCCTATTTCCTCGTCGTGCCGGGCGCCACCTTGCAGCGTGACCTCGCCTGGCTGAGGCGGCACGTCGCCGACGAATTCGTCGTCATTACCGACGTAACCGCTGCCGAAGCCGTCCTCTGCCTGATGGGCCCCGATTCGCGAAAGCTGATCCAGAAGGTGAGCCCCAACGATTTTTCCAACCAGGCCAATCCGTTCGGCACCTTCCAGGAGATCGAGATCGGCATGGGGTTGGCCCGTGCCCATCGCGTTACCTATGTCGGCGAGCTCGGCTGGGAACTCTATGTCTCGACCGATCAGGCCGCCCATGTCTTCGAGGCGATCATTGAAGCCGGCGCCGATGTCGGGCTGAAGCTCTGCGGCCTGCATACTCTGGATTCCTGCCGCATCGAAAAGGCCTTCCGCCATTTCGGCCACGACATCACCGACGAGGACCATGTGCTGGAGGCAGGCCTTGGCTTCGCGGTGAAGACGGCCAAGAGCGACTTCATCGGTCGTGACGCGGTGCTCAGGAAGAAGGAAGCCGGGTTGAGCCGCAGGCTGGTGCAGTTCCGCCTCAAGGACCCGCAGCCCCTGTTATTCCACAACGAAGCAATCCTGCGCGACGGCATGATCGTCGGTCCGATCACCTCGGGCAATTACGGCCACCATCTCGGCGGCGCGATCGGGCTCGGCTATGTGCCCTGCGAGGGCGAGAGCGAGGCTGATGTGCTGGGCTCATCCTACGAGGTCGAGATCGCAGGCGAGCGTTTCGCCGCGGAAGCATCGTTGAGGCCAATGTACGACCCGAAGGCTGAACGGGTGCGGATGTAGCGCAGTGTTCCCTTCTCCCCGTTCAACGGGGAGAAGGTGCCCGAAGGGCGGATGAGGGGCAGCGCCACACCTTTGCGACGCCGCCCCTCATCTGCTGCCGCCGTCTTCTCCTCATTTAACAGGGAGAAGAGAGCTATCCTCAAAAGCTTTCCAGCCTCGCCCTTACCTTCGCCAGAAACGCCGTCCGGCTCTTCGGCGTTGAGGAATCCATCAGGTAGTGCGCCAGGAAGAATGTCTTGCAGCGGGGGGCGCAGATGGCGCGCATGCCGCGCAGGATCGTCTTGCGGCCGGGCTGGCCGACAACGACGCTCCACCACGTCGGCGCGCCACAGGTGGTGATGACGCCGACCTTGGTCACATGGGTCATCAGCGATTGGATCCGGCCTCTGCCGCGCGGCAGCTTGAAGGCGATGTCGGTCGCCCACACGCGATCGAACCAGCCCTTCAGCATCGCCGGCAATCCGTACCACCAGGTGGGGTAGATGAAGAGGATCGCCTCGGCCCATTGCAGATGCTCGAAATGCGGCCTGAGCTCGGGATCCTCAGGCGCGCGCTCGTTGTAGGAGCGCCGCTCTTCGCAGCTCATCACCGGATTGAACTTCTCGGCATAGAGATCGAGCAGCCGCACGTCCCAGCCTCGTCGCGTCAGCACCTCTATCGCCATGTCGCGGATCGCGGCGCAATAGCTCTCCGGCACCGGATGGCAATAGACCACCAGCACGCGCATCAGAATTGATCCATGCTGGCGGCTACCTTCGCCATGAAGGCCTTGCGCGTCTGATCCGTCGAAAGGTTCATCGAATAGTGTGCGAGGTAAGAGACGGAGGCGCCTGGCTTGATGGTGGCCCGCAGCGTGCGCTTCACCATTTTGCGCGGCGGATCGCCCATCAGCATGGCGCGAAAACGACTGCCGCCGTAGGTGGTGATGGCCGCGAGCTTGCGGATGTTGTGCAGCGTCGGCCGAACCTTGCCGTCGACCAGCTTGAACGATACGCCGGGCAGGAAGACGCGGTCGAAGAAGCCCTTCAGGATCGCCGGATAGCCGTAATTCCAGACCGGAAACGACAGCACCAACGCTTCCGCCTTCTGAAGCCTTGCGATGTAACCGGCGACCGCCTCGTTCGGCCCGCGCTGATCGTGGTAGCCGAGCCGCTCTGCGCGCGTCATCCGCGGATCGAAATCCTCGGCATAGAGGTCGCAGTCGTCGATCGTGTGGCCCGCCGCGCCGAGCCGCTCGACGATCGTCCGATGCAGTCCGGCGTTGAAGCTGGTCTCCACCGGATGTGCGTAGAGCACGAGGATGTTCACGGGAGTGGATCCCGCAGGTCAGCTCGACAAACCCCTGTTGTCCCATGCCACATCTCCTCCCTTGTGCGGGAGATGTCGCCAAAGGCGACAGGCCAGAGGAGGGTGCAGCGCCGGGCGCTCATCGCGATCACCTCGCCTTTTGCAGCCCCTTGAACAGGAACGGCTTGCCGGAGCGATAGTCATAGCCCGGATTCTCCCAGGCAATCATCTTGCCGGGGTTGAGCAATCCTTGCGGGTCGGTCTCGCGCTTGAAGGCAAGCTGAACCTCGTCAGTCTGCTTCATGCCGCCCTCTTCCAGCGTGCAGCGATGGGGGTTGAAGATCCAGCAGCCATTGTCCTCGTGGATACGGATGATCTCGTCGAGCCTTTCTTCCGTGGTGAAACGGACCAGCGGCAGCCCGGCGGCGCCGATCGCGCCGTCGAAGCGGATGAATTCGAGATGCGCCGGCACCTCGTCGCCGAAGCGGTCGACCATCGCCTTGACGTGCGCGAGATGGTCCGGCGACGGATAGCGCGCCTGCAGATAGGTGATCGTCGGATCGACCCTGATGGCGCGCAGCGTCGTGTGATTCCAGGTCAGCTCGTAGGCCGGCGGCAATCCCTTGAGGTCGGTCTCCTGGTCGGCCCGGAAGACGATTTCGCCTTTGCTGGCCCGGACGAACGCGAGGAACCCATCCATCGCGTGCGGCGCGATCATGCACACCACGATGCTCTGCTCGCGCCGGAAGAACTTCTGGTGTCGCTTGAAATAATCGTAAGGAATGGGTGCCGCGATCGGCGTGATCAGCTTCGCCAATATGCCGTCCTGCTCGGCGAGGTCGTTGCCGAAGCCCGCTGCACCCATGAAATCGTCGAAGCCGACGATGACATCGACCCAATCGTAGGACGCCGTCAGCGGCATCTCAACCTCGGTGATGATGCCGTTGGTGCCATAGGCATGCATCACCTTGAGCACGTCCTCGCCCGAGAGGTCCATGACGCGCGGCTCCGCCTCCATCGTCACGGTCCGCAGCCGGATGACATTGCCGAGATCGCGCAATCCGCCCCAGCGGATCGAGCCGACGCCGCCAGAGCCGCCTGCGACGAAGCCGCCGATGGAGGCGGTGTTGTAGGTGGAGGGCGACATGCGCAGTTCCTGCGCGGAATGCGCCCGCGCGGCGCGATCGATGTCGGCCAGAACCGCTCCGGGCCCGGTCACCACGCGGCCCGGCGCGATCGCCTTGACTTCGTTCATCTCGGCGAGGTTGAGCACCACGCCGCCCGACAGCGGCATCGCCTGTCCGTAATTGCCGGTGCCGCTGCCGCGCGGTGTGACTGGAACGCCGTGCCGGTGGCAGGCGGCCAAAACGCGGATCACCTCGTCCTCGTTCTTTGGCGTAACGATCAGGTCGCCGGTGACGTGGTCGAGCTGTTGTTTGAGGACGGGGCTGTACCAGTAGAAGTCGCGGCTCTTCTGCTGGACGATGGCCGGATGGTCGTCGATCTTGAGGCCTTCGAGATCGCGCTTCAGCGCTGCGATATCCATCATCACACCATCAATTCGTCGAGTTCAGCATAGTCGGGCAGCCGGCGCTCGATCGCCCTGCCCTCGCGCACCACGATGCGATCCGATTCGGGCCGCGACAGCAATTCGGTCCAGCTGCGTCCCTTGAAGACGATGAAGTCGGCGCTACCGCCGGCGGCGAGAGTGCCGACACCTTCCAGCCGCATCACCTCGGCCGGCATCGCCGCTATCGCTTTCGGCCAGTCACCGACAGGGTGATCGAAATGCAGGATGCGTGTCGCCATGCGATAGACCTCCAGCATATCGAGGTCGCCATAGCCGTAGAACGGGTCGCGCGTGTTGTCGGAAGCGACAGCCACTTTGATGCCGCGTGCCTTGATCTCGTGCAGCAGCGTCACGCCGCGCCAGCGGGGCGTCGTGCCGTTGTTGCGCCGGTCCTGCAGATAGAGGTTGCACATTGGCAGCGACACGACCGCCAGTCCGGCCTTCGCCACCTTGTCCAGCGTGTCGAGAACTTCGAGGTCGGGCTGGCGCGCCAGCGAGCAGCAATGCCCGATCAGGATATTGCCCCCAAAACCGTTCCACAGCGAAGCCTCGGCGATCTTCTTCAGCGAGACGGCCGCGACATCGTCGGTCTCGTCGGCATGGAAATCGAGGTCGAGCCCATGCTTGATGGCTTCAGCGAACACCTTGTCGAGCAGTTCCTCGAGGTCGGGCACCATGTAAGTGACAACGC
>NZ_RZSR01001421.1:0-1039 GCF_004023265.1 Mesorhizobium sp. M1A.F.Ca.IN.020.06.1.1 | reverse complement strand
AGGATAGGATGCGCGGCACATCGATTCCGCTGTCGTCGAGCGGCAGATCGTCGGCGAACTGCGGAAGGCGAAGTTCGAACTCCCGCTCAAGGAACTGGAGAAGGGTGGCGTTGAACCGCGGCTCGTCTTCATGGAAGCGGATCGTGAAGCGCGAACTCGCGCTCCGTCTTTCTAGCCGGACCGGTACCAGGAGAAGCGGTGCCCGATAGCTAAGTTCATGTTCGGGCTTTTTCTTCCAGCGAAGAAAACCTACGGCCAGGAATAGCGTGTTTGCTCCACCCTCGGCGAAGTCATTGCGCACCTGACGGTAGAGATCGATCAATCTGGCCTCAAGCTGACGGACGTCCAGCGTTGAGGCGAGCTCATCCCTGAGCAGCGCTTCCGCAGCAAACCCGCGTTGCAGATCGCGACCATGGACATCCCTATAGAGTTCCGCGTCTCGCTCCCCCAGAGGGTTCTGCTCGGGCAAGGAAATGAGCCGCACGGCGGCCCCATTCGCCAGTCTGTCCTCGAGATAGGCGACGTCGGTACACAAGAACGGGATCGTCTTTTTTGAATCAGGAAAATTGAGAAGGCGGTTCCTGAGCGTCAGGTCGAGCAGTTTTTTCTGCCAGCGATCGATGCGACCGGCGGCTGTGGTTGGCTTTATCTCAACGACCTCGACTGGCATCTCGCCACCTGCTGGCGCCGCGGGAAGCGGCAGAGCCGCGACGACTGCAGACGACTCCTCTTCCGCGGCATTGCGCCGGATAGGCTCATGCGAAGCGAGGGGCGTTATACCGCCGCTGCGCGATCGTCTTACGTCGATGGCCGCAACGAATGCATGCGCCTGTTCTTCCGCGAGCCGGATACCGAGCGCATTCTGCGCCGCCTCGAATGTGAACGCGGGCCGGTGAGTGACGCCTGTGGTTTCAAACGCGATGAATTCGCGGGACGCCAGCGCTTTGCGGATCTCCATCTGGTCTGTTTCAACCGCGTTGGCGAAGGTCCGCTTGGCCAGCCAGACGCCGACAGCTGCATGCCCGTCAAACATCAGCAC
>NZ_RZSR01001420.1:0-1040 GCF_004023265.1 Mesorhizobium sp. M1A.F.Ca.IN.020.06.1.1 | reverse complement strand
CATCGCCATCCGACGTCAGGCGCACGCGCGCCGCGCATGGTGCCACCGCGGTGGGGTAGATGGCGGTGGCGCAGCCCATGCCGATCAGCCAGTCGCCGTCGCGCATCGCGCCGACCTTGGGGTCCCGCTTCGCCCAGCCGAAGGCATTGGCCGCCTGTTCATAGCATTGGATCAGCGAGCGGCTGGAGAAGGGCTTCTTGCCGATCGGTTCCGCCTTCGGCTCATTGATGCGGCGGAACTCGACCGGGTCCATGCCAAGCGCCACCGCCATCTCGTCCATCGCGTTTTCCAGCGCGTAGACGTAAGGTGTCTCGGGCGGCGAACGCATGTAGCCCGGCGTGTTGCGATCTGCCTGGACCAGCGACACATGCGTCAACACCGAGCCGTAGTCGTACATGCGGCCGGTCGCCGAGGTGCCGCCGACAACATAGGGATCAGGGCGCGATGTCACCTCCCATCCTTCGTGCGCGAAAGCGGTGATGCGGCCGTCCTCGCCGGCGCCGATCCGGATGCGGTGGCGGGTTTCGGCCCGGTAAGTCTGTGTGCCGAAAGCCTGCATGCGGCTCGTCACGCAGCGCACGGGACGCCCGAGACGTTTTGCGGCTACCGCGACGATGGCGGTGCGCGGCGTCATCGGTCCTTTTGAGCCGAAGGCGCCGCCGATGAAGGGACTGACGATGCGCACATTGGCCGGATCGATTTTCAATTCTCTCGCAAGTTCGGCCTTCCAGCCGGTGACGTTCTGGGACGGCTCGTGGACGATGAGCTGATCGCCCTGCCAAAATGCCGTCGTGGAGAACAGCTCGATCGGGTTGTGGTGCTGGGTGGGCGTTGAATACCGAGCGTCGATCCTGACCGCGGCGGCTGCATAGGCGGCGTCGAAATCGCCTGCTTTCACATCCTCCTTGAACAGCGGACTCTTGCCGGCGGCGGGAATGGTTTTGGTGCCGGGACTATCGAAACTCGCGGACGGCTTCTCTTCCTCGTAATCGGCGCGGATCAACTGGGCCGCCTCCTCCGCCGCCTCGAATGTCTCGGCA
>NZ_RZSR01001419.1:0-1043 GCF_004023265.1 Mesorhizobium sp. M1A.F.Ca.IN.020.06.1.1 | reverse complement strand
GATCAATGCCGCGACCGGGTTCCGGCGCGTGGACAGCGCCAAGATCGCGCTCGCTCGCTCCTATGGCGCGAGCACCTTGCAGATCTTTTGGAAGATCCGCGCGCCGATGGCGCTGCCGATGATCCTGGTCGGGCTGATGATCGGCGCGATCTTCGGGCTCCTCACTGCGGTAGGTGCCGAGATGGTCGGCGGCGGCTTCGGCCTCGGCAACCGGCTTACCTCGTATTCGTCGATGATCCAGATGCCGCAATTCTTCGCGGTGGTGCTGATCCTGTCGACGCTCGGCATCCTGATCTACGTGCTCTTCTTCCTGATCGGCAAGAAATGGGCGAGCTGGGAGGCATGAGCGCGGACGGATGAGATCGCCCGGGAGACGGGCGAAGGCAAGGGCAAGCGATCGATAACGGCAATCAACAAAAGGGGAATGCCATGACCAACGAAAGCTTATTCAGTACGGCGACAAGAGCGGGCATCAGCCGCCGCTACTTCCTGCAAGTGACGGCCGCCGGCGTCGTGACCGCCACCGCGCTCGGCGCATCGGGTCTGAAAGCCAGCGCGGCGGCTTATGAAAAATTCACCTGGATTTCGCCGCGCGGCACGCTCGAAGTGCTGGACGACTATCCCTACTGGTCGGCCAAGAAGGCCGGCTATTTCGGCGACCTCGCCACCGACATGCAGCCGGGTCCGTCTGACGGCACCGCGACGGTCAAGTTCGTCGATGTCGGCCAGGCCGACATGGGCTTCCCCTCGCCCGGCGTCTTCTCCTTCGCCATCCAGAACGGCATGAAGCTGAAGTCGGTGTTCCACATGGGCGCGCGCGACACCTTCAGCATCGCCTTCCGCAAGGGCCAGGGCACCAAGAACCTGAAGGACCTCGAAGGCAAGACGATCCTGCTCGGCTCCGCCGCTTGGCAGGCGATCGTCGATCCGCTGCTTGCCGCGCAGGGTGTCGACATCAAGAAGGTGAAATATGTCGAGGCCGGGTGGCCGACCTGGGGCACCGCGCTCGCCGGCGGCCAAGGCGATGCCGCACTCTCCTGGGA
>NZ_RZSR01001418.1:0-1044 GCF_004023265.1 Mesorhizobium sp. M1A.F.Ca.IN.020.06.1.1 | reverse complement strand
TGACACGTGCTCGTCAGTGCGCGGGTGTAGCTCAGTCGGTTAGAGTGCCGGCCTGTCACGCCGGAGGTCGCGGGTTCGAGCCCCGTCACTCGCGCCAGTCTTTCAAGGGTTTAGGCCCTGCTCTTCAAAAGCTTGAACTTTCATTTTCCGGAGAGTTTCAACTTTTTGTATTCGCTACGGCCAACATTCGCGATCCACCGCGTCTGAATGGGCGACTACGGGAGCCGCTCGTCAGGCGCCTGTGCTCCACCTTCCCCCTGAACTGCCTCAAGAAAGGTTGGCTGCCGGTGGGCCATAGCTGACGCAGCCTTTTCAGGATTCTCCCCTTGCCTACTTTCCCGTTCTCCGAAGCAGATCCGATTCAATTTCCCGGCCCGCCCCCAAAAAGCGCTGACGTGGTCATTATCGGCGGCGGCGTTATCGGCGTTGCGACAGCGCTTTTTCTTGCGCGGCGCAACATCTCGGTGACGCTGTTGGAAAAGGGACGCATCGCTGCCGAACAGTCCTCCCGCAATTGGGGATGGATCCGCAAACAGGGACGCGATGCGGACGAACTGCCGATCGTGATCGAGGCGTCGCGTCATTGGCGGCAGCTGGCCGAGGAATGCGGCGAAGACATCGGCTTGAAGCAGACCGGCGTGACTTACCTGGCAAGCTCCGACCGCGAAATGGCCCGCTTCGAAAAATTCATGACGATCGCTGCCGTCCATGAGATCGACACGCGCCTGCTGAACGCACGCGAAACCGCCGGTCTCATCAAAGGCATGTCGCGCAGTTTCAAGGGCGCGATGACAACGCCTTCCGACATGCGGGCGGAGCCTTGGCTGGCCGTGCCGGCACTCGCCCGGCTTGCCGCCCGCAGGGGCGTCAAGATTGTGGAGAATTGCGCGGCGCGAGCCCTGGAAATCTCGGCCGGGAGGATCAGCGGTGTGTGGACAGAGGCGGGTCACATCGAGACGTCGGGCGTTCTGCTCGCCAGCGGTGCGTGGTCTTCCCTGTTCCTGAGAAGACATGGCGTTTCCATTCCCCAGCTCAGTGTAAGGT
>NZ_RZSR01001417.1:0-1048 GCF_004023265.1 Mesorhizobium sp. M1A.F.Ca.IN.020.06.1.1 | reverse complement strand
TTCAAGATCTCGGCGGTGCCGTTCCACATGTGGACGCCGGACGTCTATGAGGGCGCACCGACGCCGATCACCGCCTTCCTGGCCGCCGCCCCGAAGATGGCGGCGATGGCGCTGATCGTGCGCGTCACCATGGGCGCCTTCAAGCCGATCGCCGCCGACTGGCAGCAGATCGTCGTCTTCATCTCGATCGCCTCGATGGCGCTCGGCGCCTTCGCCGCGATCGGCCAGACCAACATCAAACGGCTGATGGCCTATTCCTCGATCGGCCATATGGGCTACGCGCTGGTCGGCCTTGCCGCGAACAGCCAGGCCGGCGTGCGCGGCGTGGCGATCTACATGCTGATCTATCTGGTGATGACGCTCGGCACCTTCGCCTTCATCCTCGCCATGCGGCGCAAGGAGGGCAATGTCGAGCAGATCGGCGATCTGGCGGGCCTCGCCTCGACCAATCCCATCATGGCCACCATCCTCACCATCCTGATGTTCTCGCTGGCCGGCATTCCGCCGCTCGCCGGCTTCTGGGGGAAATGGTACGTGTTCCTCGCCGCCATCAACGCGCATCTCTATGCCCTGGCGATCATCGGCGTGCTGGCTTCGGTGGTGGGCGCCTACTATTACCTGCGCATCATCAAGATCATGTGGTTCGACGAGCCTGTCGGCGGCTTTGTGCCGATGGCCAGCGAATTGCGCCTCGTGCTCGGCGTCAGCGGCGCCTTCGTGCTGTTCTATGTGCTGATCGGCGGGCCGATCGGCAGCTATGCCGAAGCCGCCGCCAAGACCTTCTTCTGACGGGATGGCATTTCGGCTGGCTCCAACCGCGGCGTCGGAGGGGTTCCGGCTCGAGGCCCATGACAGCGTCGGCTCGACCAACGCGCTGGCGCTGGAGCACGCGCGCGCGGGCGATCCGGGAAAACTCTGGGTCGTCTCGAAGAAGCAGGAAAGCGGACGCGGTCGGCGCGGCCGCGCCTGGGCGACGCCTGAAGGCAATCTGGCGGCGACGCTGCTTCTGGTTCCGAATGGCGAGCTGCGGCTCGCCGCGACGCTTGGC
>NZ_RZSR01001416.1:0-1051 GCF_004023265.1 Mesorhizobium sp. M1A.F.Ca.IN.020.06.1.1 | reverse complement strand
GTTCGCGAAGCTGACCACGGAGTACAACGCGCTGAAATCGGTCGCGGATGCGGTCGCAGGGGCCAATCTCGGCTGATGCTTGAAGGCCAGTTCACCCCCGGCGCTCAGCCGCAGTTTGAGCAGATCACGCCGAATTTCTTGCGTCGGCGCCGGATGCTTCAATTCGTGTCTCAGCTCGGACTGCTGACCGGATTGAAAATCTGCCTCGACGCGGCCGATGGCGCTTCGCTGCCGGCCGGATCGACCAAATGGCTGGACACTTCGGGCAACGGCTACGACTTTTTCCGGGGCGCAGACGGCACCGCGACGACCGACGATCCGACCATCAACGGAACGACAAACGGGCGCTCATCCTCGGAATATTTCTCGTTCGATGGCGGTGATTTCTTCCGCTACGACACGACGAATGAAGCCTGGATGCAGAACCTGCACAAGGACAGCGCAAAGTTATCGTATTTCGGGTACAACTACTTCGCCAACGTCGCGACGGCGAGCGGTATCTTCGGCGATAACGTCAACTCTCCCGGTAACATCGGCTGCAGGTTCACGCTGACTGCCTCGGGCGTGCTGGGCTTCAATGTGTCCAAGACCGGCGCGTCGTTTGCCCTCGACTTCAACAGCACCTTGTCGCCGTCCGCCAATGCCTGGCATGCCATCGGGCTGTCGATCGACGAGGCTGCCACAACCGGATTTATGTTCCTGGACGGCACCGTGCAGACGTTCACGTCCACTTACACCACGCCCTCGGCGTCGAATGCGTCGCAGACCTTCGAAATCGCCGCACGCGGCAGCGGTGACGGCAAATGGGCTAACGGCGGCAGGATGGCGACCTTCACGATGTGGGAAGGTGCTGTTCTCTCGCAGACCGACATGGCCAATTTGTTCGCGATCACGCGCGGGAGATACGGCATATGAGGATCCCGAGCGGCAAAATCGACCAGGTCATCTATTTCGTGGCGGTCGACAGCATCGATCTGACGACGCGCAAAACCGGCCTCACGTCATTCACCGTCTATCGCAGTCGCAACGGTGGCGCGGCGGCGGTCTACAC
>NZ_RZSR01001415.1:0-1053 GCF_004023265.1 Mesorhizobium sp. M1A.F.Ca.IN.020.06.1.1 | reverse complement strand
CCATCGGACACACCGAGGACCGCTTCGACACCAAGACGATCGACATCACCTACGGTTCGAACGAGGGCGCTGCCGGCATGCAAGGCGCCATCGACCGGCTCTGCGAGCGTGCCGAGGCGGCAGTCGCGGGCGGCTACAACATCATCATCCTGTCCGACCGCCAGGTCGGGCCGGACCGCATCGCCATTCCGGTTTTGCTGGCGACGGCGGCGGTGCACCATCACCTGATCCGCAAGGGCCTGCGCACCGCGGTAGGACTGGTCGTCGAATCCGGCGAGCCCCGCGAGGTGCATCATTTCTGCTGCCTCGCCGGCTATGGCGCCGAGGCGATCAATCCCTATCTCGCCTTCGACACGCTGCTCGACATGCACAGGCGCGGCGAGCTGCCGGAGGAGGTCGACGCATACGAGGTCGTCTCCCGCTATATCAAGTCCATCGGCAAGGGCATCCTCAAAGTGATGTCCAAGATGGGCATCTCGACCTACCAGTCCTATTGCGGTGCGCAGATCTTCGACGCCATCGGGCTGAAGTCGGACTTCGTCGAGAAGTACTTCACCGGCACTGCGACGCTGATCGAAGGCGTCGGGCTGGACGAGATCGCGACCGAGACTCTCAGCCGCCATACCGATGCCTTCGGCAACGACCCGGTGCTGCGCAACAATCTCGAGGTCGGCGGCGAATACATGTTCCGCATGCGCGGTGAGGCGCATATGTGGTCGCCGGATGCGGTCGCCAGCCTGCAGCATGCCGTGCGCCAGGGCTCCTGGGACACGTTCAAGGAGTATTCGGCGCAGATCGACAGCGCGACAGCTAGAGCGCAGACCATCCGCGGCCTGTTCGAGATCAAGCTGGCGGAAGAGACCGGCCGCAAGAAGGTCGCGATCGAAGACGTCATGCCGGCGGCCGAGATCGTCAAGCGCTTCTCGACCGGCGCGATGTCCTTCGGCTCGATCTCCCGGGAAGCGCACACGACGCTGGCGCGAGCGATGAACGCTATCGGCGGCAAGTCGAACACCGGCGAGGGCGGCGAAGAGGCCGACCGCTATCTGCCGC
>NZ_RZSR01001414.1:0-1056 GCF_004023265.1 Mesorhizobium sp. M1A.F.Ca.IN.020.06.1.1 | reverse complement strand
CGCCTATACGGTCATCGCCAGCGACGCGCTGGCCCGCTTCCAGCGTCTCGACGGCAAGGAAGTGTTCTTCCTCACGGGCACCGACGAGCATGGCCTCAAGATGCAGCAGACAGCCGAGAAGGAAGGCATCGCGCCGATAACGCTCGCCGACCGCAATTCGGCAATCTTTCGCTCGATGACCGAGACAGTCGGGGGCTCAAACGACGAATTCATCCGCACGACCGAACAACGTCACTACGCATCCTGCCAAGCGATCTGGAAGGCGATGGCCGCCAATGGCGACATCTATCTTGATCGCTACAGCGGCTGGTATTCGGTCCGCCAGGAAGCCTATTTCGACGAAAGCGAAACCACGCTCGGCGACGACGGCGTACGCCGCGAGCCGCTTGGCTCGCCGGTTGAATGGAACGAGGAGGAAAGCTATTTCTTCCGGCTATCCGCCTATCAGGACAAATTGCTGGCACTTTATGAGAGCCGGCCAGACTTCATCGGTCCAGCGGAGCGCCGTAACGAAGTGATCAGCTTCGTCAAGTCCGGCTTGAAGGACCTGTCGATCTCGCGCACCACTTTCAAATGGGGCGTGCCTGTACCGGGCAACGACAAGCATGTGATGTATGTCTGGGTCGACGCATTGACCAACTACATCACGGCCGCTGGCTATCCCGACACCAAATCCGAGCAATGGCACTACTGGCCGGCGACGCATATCATCGGCAAGGACATCGTGCGCTTCCACGCGGTCTACTGGCCGGCCTTCCTGATGTCGGCCGGCATAGAATTGCCGAAGCGCGTGTTCGCCCACGGCTTCCTGTTCAACCGCGGCGAGAAGATGTCCAAATCGGTCGGCAATGTCGTCGATCCGTTCGCGATGATCGAGCATTACGGGCTCGACCAGGTACGCTATTTCTTCCTGCGCGAGGTGCCGTTCGGGCAGGACGGCAGCTACAGTCACGAAGCGATCGTCAACCGCACCAATGCCGATCTCGCCAACGGCCTCGGCAATCTGGCGCAGCGCTCGCTGTCGATGATTGCAAAGAACTGCGGCGGGGCGGTGCC
>NZ_RZSR01001413.1:0-1059 GCF_004023265.1 Mesorhizobium sp. M1A.F.Ca.IN.020.06.1.1 | reverse complement strand
TGCTCGACGCCTAGCACCCGCATGGGAGTGCAGCGCCCCGGCGCCAACTTCGAGCAACTCGTTGCAGCAATGTAGCATTGCTCCGGCTCGACGCATGTTTCGTTCGCCTCGCCCGGCTAGTCGCCGCTGAGAAAGGCGTCGAAAACCATGAAGTATTTTTTCATCGGCTCGTCCTGTTGCCAAAGCCCGGTAAATCCGCACGGCATGGAGAAGCTGTCGGCCTTGATGAAAATCTCCATGCGCCCATACGGTTCGACGATCGTGACGGAGCCCTCGATGACATTCATGAACTCATCCTTGGGGTAGTTTTCGAGCATCTCGGTATGGGCCGTCGCCTCCCATATGCCGACGCGAACCTGGCCCGCCGCCGTGCGGTCGGATACGAAAAAGCGATGGCGACGCTGCCTTGGCCTACCCTTCAGGACGTTGTCGTGGGCGATTGGCTCCCAAGGACTCATACCGTCTTTGGGGTCGCCATTTTCGCGCCGGCGGATGACACGGATCTGCTGTTGTATTTGCTCACGAGCTTTCGACAGGGTGAGGATCAGGGCGTAACGCCGGGGCCAACAACGTCGACCATCAGGCTAGAACTCGGTTGGAAAAACATGGTCAGACGATTTTGAGATCGAGACTTGCCCGCGGCAATGCGCCCCCGTTCCTCATGCGGCGAAATTCCAAAGAACGAGCGGTAGGCATGCGTAAAATGCGACGGCGAAGCGTAGCCGCAGGCAAAGGCGATCGTGGCGATGGGAGACCGTGTGCCGACCAGAAGCGATTGGGCTTTCTGAAGCCGCAGAGCCGTATAGAAACTGCTCGGAGGCACCCCGAATTCAGCCACGAAGCGGCGTTGCATCTGGCGTGGCGACATGTTGCAGCGGGCTGCCACCTCCTCGAGCGCGAGGGGCGCATCGATGAATTGCCGCATCACCGAAAGCGCGAGGGCAAGCTTGCGGTCGCGCACGAAAAGGTTGGTTTCGGCGTCCTTGAGAAAGAAGCACTCTCGCACATAGCGCGCGATGTCCTCGCCCTGATGCTGGGCGATGAGGCGCAGCATCAGAT
>NZ_RZSR01001412.1:0-1059 GCF_004023265.1 Mesorhizobium sp. M1A.F.Ca.IN.020.06.1.1 | reverse complement strand
TCCCGGACCTCGGCTCGATGCAGGCCAGTCACCGCGCTCTCGACCGCGCCTTCCATCATCCGCTGCCGCTCGACGACACGCTCGGCCACGTATCGCGTAACGGCATCGGCGACGGGCTTCATGTCGGTCGATTCGGCCAGCACCACGCGGCCGATGCGTGTGTCCTTAAGGAAGCGGAAGGTGCGGCGATCCCGCCCCATGGCGACATGGCTGACGGCATCGACCCACAGCCGCGGCTGCAGGCCGGAGGAGACGGCGAAGTCGAAATTGTCGATATCCGCCGGCACGTCGGCGAAAACGGGGGCGAGCTCCGCGGCCAGCAACTCGAGCCGCATGCGGTGCGCCTCGCGCATGTCGACCACCACATCATCGCGGTCGGCGAAGGCGTTCTTGACGTCGCGGATCGCGTCCGCGAGCTTTCGCGATGGCTCGATCGGGGTGATTTTGTCGCCTGCATCCTTCATGGCGCTGCCTCGCTGTTGGTAAACAGCGAGTTAACACAGTCGCCGGCAAAATGCACTGCGAGATGGGCTCAGCTTGCGGCTGCGCTGAACACCGGTCTCTGGATTCTGCCGCGGCGACGCGTGTTGCGGCGCACGGCCCCTGCAATCAGGTCAGGCGCCTCCTCGACCAGCATGTGGCCCGCCTCCAGCACGTGGTGCAGGTGGAAATGCGGCGGCAAGTCCTCGGCCTGGGCGACGGGCAGGACGGGATCGTCCGTTCCCCAAAGCACCATCACCGGCATGCTCAGGGTTTCCAGCCGTTCGCTCGGGATGACACCTTGCCGGTCTTCCCTGGTGATCACGGCTGCAGCACCGACGAGGGTCCGCAACTGGCCCGGCCGTTTGCGCATGCCGCACAGCGCCTCCACCACGTGTTGAGGAGGAGAACTTTGCGGCCCCGACATGGCGGCAAGACAGGCGCGGATCTCATCTCGATCGGCCGCGGCCGCATAGCGCCGCAGCAACGGACCGTTGATCTCGGGGCCGAAGCCGCCGGGCGCCAGCAAGGTCAGCGAGGCCACCCTTTCGGGATCGGCAGATGCCATCAATGTCGCGA
>NZ_RZSR01000141.1:0-8894 GCF_004023265.1 Mesorhizobium sp. M1A.F.Ca.IN.020.06.1.1 | reverse complement strand
GGCACATAGATGGTGCAGCCGGGACCGACCTTGGCGACCACCGGATTGCCCTTCTCGTCCTCTACCATCTGTTCGCCATGGCCGGAAATCACGAAGATGATCTCCTCCGCGCCTGGGTGGTTGTGGCGGGTGTGCCCCTTGCCGGGCGGCAGGTCGACGACGCCGCCGGAGAAGCGCTCCGCGCCGTTCACTTCCGGCGCGACCGTGAGCGCCAGCTTGCCCCAGTCGAAGCCGAAGGCGCTGACCTCCTTCGGATAAACGAACACCTTGCTCTTGTCGGCCATTGCCTCATCCCTGGCTAGTTGATGGCATTTTCGCTTTGCCGATTGCCGCTGCCTTGAAATCCGCCGTCTGCCTGGTGATCGCCGCCTCGGCCGGCAGCCGTTCCATCGAGCTTGCGCCGTAGAAGCCGTGCAGTCCTTCGCAGCGCTCGAGGATGTAGCGCGCGTCATCCGGCATGGAGATCGGCCCGCCATGGCAAAGCAGGATGACGTCCTTGCGCACCGAGCGCGCGGCATCGGCAATGGCATCGATCTCCTCGACGCAGGCATCCAGCGACTTCGCCGAGGTCGCGCCGATCGAGCCGCCTGTGGTCACGCCCATATGGGCTACGACCACGTCGGCGCCCGCCTTGGTCATGGCGCGCGCCTCGTCGGGGTTGAAGACGTAAGGCGTGGTGAGCAGGTCGAGCTTGTGCGCCTCGGCGATCATGTCGACCTCGAGGCCAAAACCCATGCCGGTCTCCTCGAAACTCTGCCGCATGGTGCCGTCGAAGAGGCCGACGGTCGGAAAATTCTGCACGCCGGAAAAGCCCATCCTCTTCAGTTCGGCGAGAAACAGCGGCATGATGACGAAGGGGTCGGTGCCGTTGACGCCGGCCAGCACCGGCGTCTTCTTTACCACCGGCAGCACCTCATAGGCCATTTCCTTGACGATCTCGTTGGCATTGCCATAGGCGAGCAGGCCGGCGGCCGAGCCGCGCCCGGCCATGCGGTAACGGCCGGAATTGTAGATGATGATGAGATCGATGCCGCCCGCTTCCTCGGCCTTGGCCGACAGGCCGGTACCGGCACCGCCGCCGACGATCGGCACGCCGTCGGCGATCATCTTGCGGAACCTTTCCAGTATGGTTTTGCGCGGGATGGCGGCCATGTTTGTCGGTCTCACTTCTTGGCGATGTCGAGGAAAGCCTCGGCCGCGGCCTTGGCGAATGCAGGATCGTTGATGTGCAGCGGCAGGCGCGTCACGATACGGTTCGCGGTCGGCTTGATGGTGTGCTCGATGGCCTCGAACAGCGCCGCATCGGCTTGCGGATCGAAGAAGGCGCCGCCTTCGACATCGAGCGCCGACACGCCTTTTTCCGGGATCAGGAAGCGCACCGGGCCGTCGCAACGGGCGAGGCGGCTGCCGATCCATTCGCCGATCCGGCGGCTCTCCTCGGCGGTAGTGCGCATCAGCGTGACATTCGGATTATGCTCATAGAACAGCCGCCCGCGATATTTGTCGGGGATAGTCGGCGGCGCCCAGAAGTTCACCATGTCGAGCGCGCCGACCGAGCCGACATAGGGCAGTTTCGTGCGAGCAATGGCGCCGAAGCGATCCTCCGTCGCCGGCAGCACGCCGTCGAACAGCAAATCGCAGACCTCGGTTGTGGTGATATCAAGGACGCCGGCGAGCAGGCCGCTATCGGCAAGCTTCTCCATCGAGCGGCCACCTGTGCCGGTCGCATGGAAGACCATGCAGTCATAGTCGGCGCGCAAGCTCTCGACGATTGCCGTGACACAGGGCGTGGTGACGCCAAACATGGTCAAGCCGAGCGCCGGCTTGCCGGCAGTTGACGGGGCCGGCCTCGCCGCCATGCCGGCGATCGCCTGGGCGGCGTTGTGCAGAACGACGCGCGACAGACGATTGAGGCCGGCCATGTCGGTTACCGACGGCATCATGACGATGTCGGAGACATCGACGTAAGGCGCGGTATCGCCGGAGGCCAGCGTCGAGACCATGATCTTCGGTAGGCCGAGCGGTAGGGCGCGCATGCCGGCGGTGACAATCGATGTGCCGCCGCCGCCGCCAATGCCGATCACGCCGGCGACGTCGTCGCGCGATTGGATGAAGCGGATAAAGGCGACACCCATGCCGGCAACGGCGAGTCCGCGGTCGTCAGTGCCGAGCACGGCGCCGGCTCCATCGGGATGATGCGCGGCGACCTCGCTTGCCGCGACATCCACCGGGACGGTCGCGCCGCGTGTGCCGATATCGACGCGGACGACCGAGCCGCCGCCGACGGCGACGGCGTCGGCCAGGAAGGCAAGCTCCTCACCCTTGGTGTCGGCGGTGCCGACCACATAGATACGCTTCATTCGCCTTTCCCCGTCGTCTCCTCGGTTAGCCGGCCTGCTCGGCGGTGCGGCCTGCCGCTTCGGGCCTGGCGCTCGGTCCGGCCATTGCAATTTTTTGAGACGCGCGTATCGTATTGATATGGATGTCTCACGTCAACAAGCCGCTTCCGATGACGCCGAGCAGCTGAGAGCCGGGAAGGGGGCCCGCGCCCGTACCAGGCGGCTGATTCTGGAAACGGCGACGCGGCTGATGCAGTCCGGCGTGACGCCTTCGGTCAGCGAGGTTGCAGAGGCTGCGGAAGTGTCGCGCGCGACCGCCTATCGCTACTTTCCGAGCCAGGCCGCGCTGGTGCAGGCGGTCGTCGACGAGGGGCTCGGACCGATCCTGACCTGGAAATCGAATTCGAAAGATCCGGAACAGCGGGTTGCCGAACTCTTCGCCTCCGCCATGCCGCGCATCGAGGCTTTCGAGGCGACGTTCAAGGCGGCGCTCAAGCTTTCGCTCGACCAGTGGGCGAGACGGCAGGCTGGCACGCTAGGCGCCGAACCGGCTTTCAAGCGCGGCCATCGGATCGACCTCCTGAAGGACGCGATCGCTCCGCTCAAGGGTCAGCTCAAGCCGCGCCAGTTCAGGCGTCTTGCCCAGGCGCTGTCGATGATGTTCGGTGTCGAGGTGCTGATCGTGCTGAAGGATATGTGGGGGCTGGACAGCCGTGACATGATGGCGGTCGCCGAGTGGACGGCGGGCGCGCTCGTGCGCGCGGCGGTAGCGGAATCAGGAGCGAAGGCGACTGGTGGTTCGGCACCAGCTGAAATAGACATGTCCTGAATCTGGTTCGACCAGATTGGAGAGGATACCAACAACAATGACTGCAATACATCGCTGGAGACAAGGTCTCCGCATATCAAGGAGTACGAAAAATTATAGAAAACAGAGGGATATCGCTTTGAGCGGCTTGTGGAACCGTTTTGGACTGCACAAGAAAGAACTTGACGTCCCTCTTGAATTGGTAATACCAGATCAGGACGCGTAAAGCGGAGCGAAGGTTGAGGTTGCGATCGATTTTTCTGGTCGGGCGAGGAGGCCCGAAACCGGAAATGCCGTCACGGGAGGAACTGCCAGGGCCGACCGCAATGCCGGCCCGCATGACAAGGTAGAAGGCGCACAAGGGAGGAAAACTATGCGCAAGATAGTGACCAGCGTGATCGCTGGTATCGGGCTGGCGCTTGCCTGCGGGACATCCGTCCGCGCGCAAGACAAGGAACTCACCATCTTTTGGGCGGAATGGGATCCGGCGAACTATCTGCAGGAACTCGTCAACGACTACACGGCCGAGACGGGCGTGAAAGTCACGGTGCAGACCACGCCGTGGCCTGATTTCCAGACCAAGGCCTTCACCGAGTTCAACGCGCATGGCGACGCCTACGACATGGTGGTCGGCGACTCGCAATGGCTGGGCGCCGGCTCGACGCAGGGCCACTATGTGGATCTGACCGACTTCTTCAACAAGCATAAGCTTGGCGATGTGATGGCGCCCGCGACCATCAAATATTATGCCGAGTACCCGGGCGGTTCCGGCAAGTACTGGGCGATCCCGCTGGAAGGCGATGCGATCGGCTGGTCTTACCGCAAGGACTGGTTCGAGGACCCGAAGGAGAAGGAAGCCTTCAAGGCGAAGTACGGCTACGACCTCGATGTTCCGAAGACCTATGCGCAGCTGCGCGACATCGCCGAGTTCTTCCATCGTCCGGACCAGAAGCGCTACGGCGTCGCGATCTACACCGACAACTCGTACGACGCGATGGCGATGGGCGTCGAAAGCGCGATCTTCAGCTATGGCGGCGATCTCGGCGACTACGCGACCTACAAGGTCGACGGCATCACCAATTCCAAGGAGGCCGTCGCCGGCCTCGAAATGTACAAGGAACTCTACAAGTTCACGCCTCCCGGCTGGGGCAAGACGTTCTTCGTGGAAGACAACCAAGCCATCACTGGCGGGCTCGCCGCGATGAGCATGAACTTCTTCGCCTTCTTCCCGCCGCTGGTGAACAAAGCCACCAACCCCTATGCCGACGTGACCGGCTTCTTCGCCAACCCGGCCGGTCCGGACGGCAAGCGCTTCGCCGCTCTCGGCGGCCAGGGCATCTCCGTCGTCTCGTACTCGAAGAACAAGGACGAGGCGATGAAATTCCTTGAGTGGTTCATCAAGGACGAGACCCAGAAGAAGTGGGCCGAGCTCGGCGGCTATACCTGCAGCCAGGCCGTGCTGAAGTCGGAGGCCTTCCAGAACGCTACGCCGTATAACAAGGCCTTCTACGACACGATGTTCATGGTCAAGGACTTCTGGGCAACGCCTGAATATGCCGAAGTGCTCGATCAGCTGAACCAGAATATCTATCCGTTCGTGGTCGGCGGCAAGGGCACCGCCCAGGAAGCGCTCGACAAGACCGCCGCCGACTGGAAGGCGACGTTCACCAAATACAACCGCTACAAGTAGGCGTCACAGTCAGAATGCCGGAGGAGGGTTTCCCCTCCGGCATTCCTGTTTTCAGGGAGAACGACCGTTGGCTTCGGTAGCCCTTACCAATCTTGATCCAGCATCCAGGGCCGCCGCGCGAGGCTGGTCGGATCTGACCATCCGCAACATGTTCATCATCCCGACGCTGGTTTTCCTGATCGTCTTCAACATTTTTCCGCTGATCTATTCGCTCGGCTATTCCTTCACCAACTTCGCCGCGAACCGCAGCGAGCCCTGGCAGTTCGTGGGCCTGCAGAATTACCGCGAGCTGCTCAGCGACGATCACATCTGGTCGAACTTCGTCATCACCGCGAAATATGTGATCGTGTCGGTGGCCGGGCAGATGATCGTAGGCTTCGGCCTCGCGCTTCTGCTCAACCGCAGCTTTCCGATGAAGGGCCTGATCACGACCTTGCTGTTGCTGCCGATGATGATGTCGGCGGCGGTCGTCGGCCTGTTCTGGCAGCTGCTCTACAGCCCGTCCTGGGGACCGATCAACTACGTCTTCGGCCTCGGCGACTTCGCCTGGCTCTCCAATCCCGACAGCGCGCTCTACGCCGTCGCGATCACCGACATCTGGATGTGGTCGCCCTTCGTCATGCTGCTGTCGCTCGCCGGCCTGTCGGCGGTGCCGCAGCACCTCTACGAAGCCGCCGCGATCGACCGCGCCAGCTGGTGGTACACCTTCACCCGCATCACGTTGCCGCTGGTCTCGCCGATCCTTTTGATCGCGCTGATCTTCCGCACCATGGAAGCCTTCAAGACCTTCGACATCGCCTACACGATGACGACTCAGCCGACCGCCGAGCTGATCGCGATCCGGCTCTACAAGCAGGCCTTCCAGCAGTGGGACACCGGCAAATCCTGCGCGCTCGCCTACATCGTGCTGATCATGGTGCTGGCCATCACCAACCTCTACGTGAAGTATCTGAACAAGGTGAAGGAGCGCTGAGATGGCCGCCGTCCGCACTTCTTCCGAGGTCGCGCTCAACCGTGTCGCCATCGCCGCGGTGCTGATCGCCACGCTGGTCTTCCTCGCACCGATCTATTGGATCGCCTCGACGGCGTTCAAGCCGAAGGAACTTGCCGTCAGCGTGCCGCCAACCGTGCTGTTCGAGCCCGAGGTGACGCCGTTCGTGCGGCTCTTCACCAAGCGCGTGCAGATGCAGAAGACCGTCGACCCGCAAGTCTACGAAGCCGCGCCCTGGTGGGAAAAGCGCATCTACGACGGCGGCGAGCGGGTACTGAAGGTCGGCAAGGACGTGCAGCTTTCGCAATATCCCGACCGGTTCATGAACAGCCTGATCGTGGCGGTGGTCAGCACCGTTCTCGCCGTCGGCATGGGAACCTTCACCGCCTACGGCTTCTCGCGCTTCAAGATCGCCGGCGAGGCGGACCTTCTGTTCTTCATCCTCTCGACGCGCATGCTGCCGCCGGTGGTCGTCGCCATCCCGATGTTCCTGATGTATCGGGCAGTTGGCCTCAACGACTCCCATATCGGCCTGATCATCCTCTACGTCGCCTTCAACCTGTCCTTCTCGGTCTGGCTGATGAAGGGCTTCATGGATGAGATCCCGAAAGAGTATGAGGAGGCAGCACTTGTCGACGGCTATACGCGCATGCAGGCCTTCTTCAAGATCGTGCTGCCCGAGGCCGCAACCGGCATCGCCGCCACCGCCGTGTTCTGCTTCATCACCGCCTGGAACGAGTACGCTTTCGCGCTGATCATGACCAACCGGCGCGCCCAGACGGCGCCGCCCTTCATCCCGTCGCAGATCGGCTCCGGCCTGCCGGACTGGACCACGATCGCGGCGGGCACGTTCTTGTTCCTGCTGCCGGTTGCGATCTTCACCTTCCTGCTGCGCAACCACCTGCTTCGCGGCGTGACTTTCGGAGCGATCCGCAAATGAGTTTTCGCGCCGTCAACGAGAAGTACCTTTTGCCGGCATCGCAGATCCTCATGGTGCTCGGCATCGTCGCACTCTGCCAGCCATGGAGCCTCAGCCTGCATTCCTATGGGGTGACGATCATCCTGATCGGGTTGATCGGCTTCAACATCACGTCGAAAATCGCACCGGAGCAGAGAGAGGAAACCGGCGCCGTGACGCATGAGGGGGCCGGGCAGTGACGCAGATCGAACTTCGCGGCATCGAGAAATTCTTCGGTGCGGTCCAGGTCATCCATAATCTGAACCTCGCCATCGCCGACAACGAGTTCATCGTGCTGCTTGGACAGTCGGGCTGCGGCAAGACGACGACGCTGCGCGCGATTGCCGGGCTCGAGACGATCGATCAGGGCGACATCCTGATCGACGGCAAGGCGGTGCAGCATCTGAAAGCTGCAGACCGGGACATCGCCATGGTGTTCCAGTCCTTTTCGCTCTATCCGCATATGACGGTGTTCGAGAACATCGCCTTTCCGTTGCGGGCCACGCGGATGAGCAGCAGTGAAGTCGACACCTCGGTGCGCGAGATCGCAAGGGTGTTGCGGATCACCGACCTGCTGGACAAGCGACCGTCTGCGCTTTCGGGCGGCGACATGCAACGCGTGGCGATAGGCCGCGCGCTGGTGCGGCGGCCGAAGGCGATGCTGATGGATGAGCCGATCGGCGCCCTGGACGCCAAGCTGCGCGAGGAAATGCGGGCCGAGATCAAGCGGCTGCACATCAAGCAGGGATCGACCACGATCTATGTCACCCATGATCAGATCGAGGCGATGAGTCTGGCCGACCGCATCGTCATCATGCATGAGGGCTTCATCCAGCAGGTCGGCACGCCGGACGAGGTCTACTCGCACCCGGCAAACCTGTTCGTGGCGCAATTCGTCGGCAGCCCGGTGATGAACATCGCCGAGGCGAGCGTCGCCGATCAGGCCGGCGCCGCCTCCGTCACCGTCGGTGGTGCGCCGGCAGGTTTCGAGTTCCCGCGCGAGCTCCTCTCCAGGCTGAACGGGCATTCCAATGGTGGCTTGACGCTCGGCATCCGTCCGGAAGGCGTGCTCGTCCGGCATGATGCCGCTCCCGGCTACGTGCCGGTCGAAGCGCAGATCATCGAGCCGCTCGGCTCCTTCGACATTGTCGACCTCAAGGTCGGCTCCAAGATGCTGCGCGCCCGCACCAAGGCAGGCTACGTGTCGGGTCCGGCCGAGAAGGTTCATGCCCGCATCGACCCGGAACAGGCGCATTTCTTCGACACGGCAAGCGGCAAGTCGCTGGGAGTAAGGCTGTAATGGCCCATATCGAACTGAAGAACATCACCAAGAAGTTCGGCGGCCATACCGCGCTGACGGGTCTCAACCTCAATATCGCCGATGGCGAGTTCTTCGTGCTTTTGGGCGAAACCGGCGCCGGCAAGACGACGACGCTCCGGATGATCGCCGGCCTCGAGAAACCGACCGAGGGCCAGGTCTTCATCGACGGCGTCGACGTCGCCGGCTGGAGCGCGGCCGAGCGCGACGTGGCCTTGGTGCTGCAGCAATATTCGCTCTATCCGCGCTACACGGTGCGGCAGAATCTCGAGTTTCCGCTGAGGCCAAAGATTCGCCGGCTGCCGGATGCCGAGATCAAGGACCGCGTCGCGCGCGCCGCCCGCACGCTGCGCATCGAGCATCTGCTCGACCGCAAGACCGACCGGCTCTCCGGTGGCGAGATGCAGCGCGTCTCGATCGGCCGCGCGATCGTGCGCAAACCACGCGTGTTCCTGATGGACGAGCCGCTGTCGGCGCTCGACGCCAAGCTACGCGAGGCGCTGCGCACGGAGTTGAAGAACCTGCAGATGCAGCTCGGTGCCACCTTCCTGTTCGTCACCCACGACCAGATCGAAGCGATGTCGATGGGCGACAAGGTCGGCGTGCTGAACCATGGCCGCATCGTGCAGACCGGCACGCCGCAGGAGATCTACAACAATCCCCGCGATACCTATGTCGCAAGCTTCGTCGGCTCGCCGCCGATGAACCTCATCGACGGCACGCTGGTCGACGACCGCGCGGTGATGGCGCCGATGAGTTTCGAATTGCCGGTTGGCGGGGGGGCCAGGGC
>NZ_RZSR01001411.1:0-1061 GCF_004023265.1 Mesorhizobium sp. M1A.F.Ca.IN.020.06.1.1 | reverse complement strand
GTTCAGGAAGGCGCGCCAGTCCGAACCCCGGCTCGATCTCAAGCATCTCGAATTTGCGCTCTCCGGTTTCCCGCGCCTCCACCTGTACGCGCGCCTGTTCCCGAACGCGATGGTACGAGCCGACCGACCCACGTTCGGGACGCCAGGGAAGGGGAAGGGCGAGCGCAGCGATGCCGGCCATCGTCGCGGCGCCATGTTGCGCGAACTCGTTAATCTGGACTTTCGTGACGCTGGCGATCAGGGAGGGATGGTCGTCCTCTCGCCTCTTGTGATCGCACGCGTCATACCAGCGGCAAATGTCGCAGTGAGCGGTCGGGTCGGGATACGTGGCCGGAGCATCCTCCTGCTCAAGCGACTGCTCGAACCGACGCTTTGCTTGCCGATAGTAGGCCGCGTAGTCGGCGAAGCGGAACGTCTGCGGCACGAAATCGGACCACGGGGCGACGACATGCATGTGATCCGGCGCAAGGCCTTGCGCTCGCTCCAGCAGGTCGGAGTAGAGGCAGAGCTGAAGTACCGTTCCCGCCTTCGTTTCCCGTGCGAGCTTAGTGTCGAGCACCTCGTACGACCAGGCACCAAGGTTGCTCGGCTTCTCCACACGCCGCAGGATGTCGGCCCGACCGCCCCAACGGCCGTGGCGCAACGCTCCCTGGACGATGACCTCGGTGCCCGCTGCCATCGACCGGAGGGTCGCAGCAACGGCCGCGTCCGAAATGTCGACGCCGTCGATTTGTGTTGTCTCCAATCCGCTGTCGATCAAATGCTGCACGAAGTTCCGTTCGTGCACGGCGCCGCGCTCCCGCAGAACTTCCAGTTGCGGGTCCCAGTAGGTTGGCTTTGCGAGCTGTCCCTCCGCAACGGCCCGGTCAAGGACGCTCAGATGATGGCAACTTAGATGGCCTACCAAGTCACTCGCGCTAAGTCGAAGTTCGCCTGCAACCAGCTGCATACCCGCGTCCCCCATTGCTGCTGCGGAGCCTATTTCCATTCCCTGTCGTTAATAAACCCTAGCGGGAGAAACTTTCGCCACGTAACGGTACACGGAAGCCGCAAGATAATGG
>NZ_RZSR01001410.1:0-1062 GCF_004023265.1 Mesorhizobium sp. M1A.F.Ca.IN.020.06.1.1 | reverse complement strand
GTGCGGCGCCGGTCGGATCCATGCAGGCCTGGCGTCCGGCCATGCCGGTCATGCAATGGAGCTGGGTAAAGCCATGATGGTCGCGGGTATCGGCTGCCGGAAGGGTGTGATGGCGCGCGACGTGCGCGCCGCGATCGAGACCGCGCTCGAAGCGCATGGGTTGCCAAAGACCGCGCTTTCAGCGCTGGCAACGGGCGAAATGAAACGCGACGAGCAAGCGATCTTTCTTGCCGGTCGCGACCTCGACCTGCCCGTGCTCGTCGTCTCCGACGACGCCTTGCAAACCGTCTCATCCGGCACGATCAGCCAATCCGAATGGTCGCAGGCTCACGCCGGCACGCCGTCGGTTTCGGAAGCGTCGGCCCTGGCCGCGGCCGGCAAAGAGGCGAAACTGCTTGGACCACGTACGGTACTTGGTCCTGTAACCTGTGCCATCGCCCTTGGTGGAGGCCCAAAATGACCGTCCATTTCATCGGCGCCGGCCCTGGTGCTGCCGACCTCATCACCTTGCGCGGCAGCCGCCTGCTGGCCTCCTGTCCGATCTGCCTCTATGCCGGCTCGATCGTCGCGCCGGAACTGCTCGAACACTGCGCGCCCGGCACAAAACTGATCGACACCGCGCCGATGTCGCTCGACGAGATCGAGGCCGAATATCTTGCCGCCCACGAAGCCGGCCAGGACGTCGCGCGCCTGCATTCCGGCGACCTTTCGGTGTGGAGCGCAGTGGCCGAGCAGATCCGGCGGCTCGAGAAGCGCGATATCCCCTACACGCTGACGCCGGGCGTGCCTTCCTTCGCGGCGGCGGCGGCGGCGTTACGGCGCGAGCTTACCATTCCCGAGCTCGCGCAGAGCCTCGTGCTGACCCGCGTCTCCGGCCGCGCCTCGAAAATGCCGCCCGGCGAGACGCTTGCCGGCTTCGGCCGCACCGGTGCAACTCTAGCCATCCATCTCGCCATCCATGCCATCGCCCGCATCGTTGCCGAACTCACGCCGCTCTACGGCGCAGAATGCCCAGTGGCGGTCGTCTTCCGCGCTTCCTGGTCGGACGAGCGCATTCTGACC
>NZ_RZSR01001409.1:0-1067 GCF_004023265.1 Mesorhizobium sp. M1A.F.Ca.IN.020.06.1.1 | reverse complement strand
GCGTCAGGCTAACCATCGATCTCGTCTCGACCGCGCATCCAAAGCTGCGCTACGCGCCGGATCGCGTCAGGCTTTCGGCACGCAGGATCCCGGCCGGCATGAAGGCCGGATCGCTGGTGATGGGTTACGCGCGGCTTCTGCCGCCGACCGGGCCGGTCCGTCCCGAAAGCTATGATTTTTCCTTCGACAGCTATTTTTCCGGCATCGGCGGCAGCGGATTTTTCCTCGGCGACCCGAAAGTCATTCCGCCAACCGACCCGATCGCTCAGACGAGCATCGCCTCGGCCATCGAGAACGCGCGCGAAAATATTGCCGACCACATCAGAAGCACCGTCGGCGGACCCGAAGGCGAGATTGCCGCCGCACTGATCGTCGGCGTGCGCGCCGGCATTCCCGAGGACATCAACGAGGCGATGCGGCGGACCGGCATCTATCACATCATCTCGATTTCGGGCCTGCACATGGCGCTGGTCGCCGGCACGGTCATGCTTCTGCTGCGCGGCGCCTTTGCGCTGTTCCCGGATTTTTCGTCACGCCGGCCGGTGAAGAAATATGCCGCGACAATCGCGCTTATGTCGATCGCCGCCTATCTCGTCATCTCCGGCGTGGTGGTCGCCGCCGAGCGAAGCTTCATCATGCTGGCCGTCATGCTGATCGCCGTGCTTTTCGACCGCGCCGCGCTGACGATGCGCAACTTGGCGATCTCGGCCATCGCCGTCATCCTGGTGTCGCCGCATGAAGTGGTTGGCCCGAGCTTTCAGATGTCGTTCGCGGCAACCGCCGCCCTTGTCGGCGCCTATGCCGGCTGGTCCGACTACCGCGCCGGCAAGGTGAGAGCGCCGCCGGACAAGCGTTCGGTCCTGCGGTTCATGTCGCACAAACTGGCAGTCGGAGCAGGTGGCGCCGCAATGACGTCGATCATTGCCGGAAGTGCCACGGCGCTGTTTGCCATCTGGCATTTCCAGCGCGTCTCGCCGCTCAGCCTGCTGGCCAATCTCGCGATCATGCCGATCGTCACGATCGTGATGTTTCTCGCCGTCGCCAGCGCGGTCATGATGCCGTTCGGC
>NZ_RZSR01001408.1:0-1069 GCF_004023265.1 Mesorhizobium sp. M1A.F.Ca.IN.020.06.1.1 | reverse complement strand
GCTAGTTGTGAGCCCGAAAGGCCGGCGGACAGCCGCCGGCCTTTCGCCTGCCCGGAACCGAAGCGGAGCCTTGGCCGTTGCGATGGCACCCGCCTGCCAGGGAGGTCGCCGTGGCGTCTACGTCCAGGCGCAGATCCGCATAGGAGCACGATGTCATGGCCGGCCTCGAGCAATACCACGCCAAGCGCGATTTCCGGAAAACCTCGGAGCCGGCCGGCCAGCTCGCGCCCAGCAAGAAGACCGACGCCGGCGGCATCTTCGTTGTCCAGAAGCATGCCGCGACGCGGCTCCACTATGACTTTCGGCTCGAGCATGATGGCGTGTTGTGGAGCTGGGCGGTCACGCGCGGACCGAGTCTCGACCCGCACGAGAGGCGGCTGGCGGTGCATGTCGAGGACCACCCGATCGACTATGCGTCTTTCGAGGGCACCATTCCGAAGGGCGAATATGGCGGCGGTTCCGTCCTCGTCTGGGACGAAGGCCGGTGGATCCCCGACGGCGACCCGGCCAAGGGCATGAAGAAGGGCCATATCGACTTCGAGCTCGAAGGCCAGAAGCTCAACGGTCGCTGGCATCTGGTCAGGCTGAAGCCGCGCCCGCGCGAAAAGCGCGACAACTGGCTGCTGATCAAATCCAATGACGCCGCCGCCCGCCCTGGTGAAGACATACTTGTAGAGGCGCCGCAATCGGTAAAGTCGGGCTTGACCATCGAGGAGATCGGCGAAGGCAAGACGGCCAAGGGCGCCAAACCAAGGGTCTGGCATTCCAACAAGCCGGCTGCAGGCAAGGCAAAATCCCCACGCCTCGAATTCGTCGAGCCGCAGCTGGCGACGCTCGAAAAGAATGCGCCTTCCGGCGAGGAATGGGTGCATGAGGTGAAGTTCGACGGCTACCGCATGCAGGCGCAGATCGCCGGCAGCGATGTCCGGCTGCTGACCCGCACCGGCCTTGACTGGACGAAGAAGTTCGAAGGTCCGGTCGTGGCCGAGCTTGCCGGACTGAAATGCCGCGACGCCATCATCGACGGCGAGATCGTCGTGTTGGCCGACAGCGGCGTGTCCTCCTTCGC
>NZ_RZSR01001407.1:0-1070 GCF_004023265.1 Mesorhizobium sp. M1A.F.Ca.IN.020.06.1.1 | reverse complement strand
GTCGGCGGCTATACCGCGCTGCCGGTCGCCGACATCAAGGGCGTGCGGGCCGACGGCGGCGTCTCGCTCGACGAGAGCTTCCTGCCGCCGACGCTGATCACGGGCGCGGTCGCCTGGTATCGGCAACTGCTGCAGGAGGTCGTCACCGGTCTCGACCAGATCGCCGAAGCGCATGGCAAGATGGTGATGGGAGGCCCCGGCCGCAGCGTCGAGGACCTGCTGATGCTTCATCTTGCCAATGCGGCCAAGCCGCGGCTCGCCCACATGCTGGCGCAAGATGTCTTCCATCCGGCCGAGCTCTACCTCGAGCTCGCCGGCCTCGCCGGCGAAATGGCGACTTATGGCTCCAGCTCGCGCCGGCTCGGCGAGCTGCCGGCCTATGACCACATGGCGCCCGGCCCTGCCTATATGGCCCTGGCGGACGCCTTGCGCTCGCTGATCCTCAGCCTGCGGTATATCGAGCCGAAATCGCGCGCGCTGCCGGTCATGCGGCATGCCACCAATGTCTGGAAGGTGCGCATCGACAACCCGAAACTTCTGGTGGCCAGCCGCATCGTCATCCGCGTCGGCTCCGAACTGTCGGAAGACGCGCTGCGCAAGATCTTCGTCAACCAGGCCACCGTCGGGTCCGCCGACCAGTTCGAGGGGCTGTGGAAGTCGCGCCTGCCCGGCATTCCGCTGAAGCCGCTGCATTCGCAGCCGCGCGAGATCCCCTATGACGGCGACCGGCTGTGCCTGGAGCTGGACCAGAAGAGCGAGCATTGGGCCTCGCTGCTCGACGCCCCCGGTTTCGTCATCGGCGTTTCCGGCGTGCTGCCAAGCGAGCCGCAGGTCGACTGCTATTCGGTGAACAGGTGAGGCCATGAGCCGGGATGATCCTTTCGGACTGTCGGAGGATCGCGAACGCACGCGCATCAGGCTGACGGGCGCTTCGCCCCGGCCGATGGCGCCGCTGGCGCCGGGCGCGCCGGTGAAGCGCGCGCGCGCCCATCCCAATGTGCTGATCAATAGCTTCGCGCCGCTGCTCGAATTCGCGCCGGAGCTGGAAAGCGCGCTGGCGCCAGAGAACC
>NZ_RZSR01001406.1:0-1071 GCF_004023265.1 Mesorhizobium sp. M1A.F.Ca.IN.020.06.1.1 | reverse complement strand
CTCCGGTCAGCGCCGGGCGGCGAGGTGCTGCCAGCCTTATGTCGCGCTCGACCACGACATCAGTCGGGCCGCCGATCAGGATGAGGTGTTCGATATCGTCGCGCCGCACCAGCACCAGCCGGCGGTGGCTGTCGACAGCGGTGGCGTCCATGACGGCGAGCCGTGTCTTGCGATTCCGGCCTCCGGCAACGAAGGTGCCGAAAGTCAGGTTGCGGACTACCTTGATGACGAGCAGGACCACGACCAGCAGAACAAGGGCCGCGAACGTCCATAGAATTGCAGCGACGTAACCCGGCCCCGCTACGCTATCCAGCCACTGCAGCATCGGTGCACCCAATCGCCTTTGAAGTGACGCGACACTAGACCTTAGGGACTAGCCTCCGCAAGGCGACATCACCCATCGTGAACAGTTTGAAACATGAATCGTTGATTTTATCGGACATTTGCCGTCCGGGCCTTTTCCGCTACAGGAGAATGTGATTCAACCGGCCGTTCGCGGGTGTCGGGGCATCGGAATCACGAGCAGGGGGCACATGGCCAAGGAAACGCGCGGCGATTTCTATCCGGTACCGATCGTCGACCAAAACACGCGTCCGGGCGCCATCGCCAGGCTCATCATCTTCATCGTCGTTTTGACCGGCGCGGCGGTCGTTTTCGGGTTGTTCCGCGAGCGCCTCGGCGATCCGTTCCTGCTCGGCATGCTTGGCGTGCTCGCCATGATCGGCGTCGGCTTTCTGTTCGCGACGGCGATCGGCTTCGTGCAGATCGCCCCGCGTTCAACCGGCGACGAGCTGTCCAAAGCGTTCGTCGATTCAATGTCGCAAGGCCTCCTGGTCACCGACACCAAGGGTCGCGTAATCTACGCCAACCGGGCCTATGCCGAGATGACGGGGGCCGCTTCGGCGGCGGACCTCAAGACGGTCGAGGGGCTGCTTTCGGACGTCCCCGAGGCCTCGATGACCATCTACCGGCTGGCGTCCGGCCTGCGCGACGGCCAGGCGGGCGACGGTGAATTCCGCCTGGCCCAGTCGATCAAGCCTGGGGCCGAGCCGGGCGCGCGCTGGTACCGCG
>NZ_RZSR01001405.1:0-1073 GCF_004023265.1 Mesorhizobium sp. M1A.F.Ca.IN.020.06.1.1 | reverse complement strand
AAACCAACACTGCCGAAGTGTCAACGGACATGTGCTTGTCCGCTCAAATGTTTGTTTCATTTGAACAATTTTGAAGCAGGATTGCCCTAAGGTAAAACTCCCGGTTACGCCGTTCTTGGCCGAAATCTCCACGCATTGGCTTTTTGCGCAAGGTAAGCCATTATGTCGTCAGAGGTCACCACAAAGAGAAAATTCATGCCCGCCAGTCCGCTCGCCCGAAACATCGCGAACGAAATCACACTGCTGGTTAACTCGGGAGAACTTCTGGCCGGCGATCATCTCAAGACCCAGTCCCTGGCCGACAAGTTCGGCGTGTCCCGCTCGCCGGTCCGTGAAGCGCTGCAGATACTGTCGGACCAGGGAGTCCTTGAGCAGAAGGAGAACAGAGGCTTCTTCGTCAAGGAGGGCGGAACGCAATCCGTCGTCGAGCCCGTCCAGATCGGTACCCAGCCCTTCGAGGTGGCCAACGACTACCAACGCCTGGCCGAAGACTGGCTAACGGAGAGCATACCCGGCGAAGTTACGGAGCAGATGCTTCGCGACCGCTACAAGGTCACCAAGGCCGAGTTGAACGATATGCTGATGCGGGCCTCACGGGAAGGGTGGGCCGAACGCAAGCAAGGCTATGGCTGGCGCTTTCTCCCGGTGGCCAAGACTCCGGAGGCCTTCGAGCAGATCTACCGGTTTCGTATGCTGATCGAGCCAGCCGCGATGCTTGAACCTGGCTTCATGCTGGACCGAAAGATTATCGAGGAGCAGCGTCGTATCCAGAACCGGATGTTGGAGACCGACATCGAGCGCCTGCCCGCGGAGCGTCTGCTCTACAACGGGTCGCTCTTCCACGAAGAACTGATCAAGATGTCGAACAATCCCTTTTTCCATATGGCGCTGGTGCGCGTGAATCTCATGCGGCGCCTTATGGAATACCGCTCGCGCGTCGATCGTACACGCCTCGTGGTGCAATGCCAGGAGCACCTGCAGATGCTCGATCTCCTCGAAAAAGGGGAGATCGTCGAAGCGTCCTATTTCATGCGCAAGCACCTGGGCGGGGCCTTGTCTCGCAAGTCCCCAAT
>NZ_RZSR01001404.1:0-1075 GCF_004023265.1 Mesorhizobium sp. M1A.F.Ca.IN.020.06.1.1 | reverse complement strand
GCGAAGCGCTCGCGCAATTCCTTGCCTTTTCTGGGCAGCGTCTTTTGTCGGGCGCGGCCGAAGGCCAGCGCATCGTCGGGCACGCTCTCGGTGATCACGCTGCCCGAAGCGATGTAGCCACCCTTGCCGATCGTGACCGGCGCCACCAGCGCGGAGTTGGAGCCGACGAACGCGCCCTCGCCGATATCGGTGAAGAATTTGGAAAAGCCGTCATAGTTGCAGGTGATGGTGCCAGCGCCGATATTCGCCCCAACACCGACCCGCGCGTCGCCGATATAAGTCAGGTGGTTGACCTTGGCGCCTTCCTCGATCGTTGCCTGCTTGACCTCGCAGAAATTGCCGACCTTGGCCTTTTGCCGCAAATCGGCGCCCGGCCGCAGCCGCGCGAACGGCCCGACATCGCAATTGGAAGCGATCGTGGCGCCTTCGATATGGCTGAAGGCGTGGATTTTCGCCCCTGAAGCGATCTTGACGCCCGGGCCGAACCAGACATGCGGCTCGACAATCGTATCGGCACCGATCTCGGTGTCGTGCGAGAAGTAGACGGTTTCAGGCGCGATCAGCGTCACGCCGGCAAGCATCGCCTCGCGCCGCTGGCGCGCCTGCCAGATAGCTTCCGCCTCGGCGAGCTCGGCCCGGTTGTTGATGCCGAGCGCGCTTTCGAAGCTCGCCTCCGTGGCCACCACATCGAGCCCGTCCGCGCCGGCGAGCTCGACGATGTCGGTGAGATAGAACTCGCCCTTGGCATTGTTGTTGCCGACCTTGTCGAGCAGCCGAAGCGCCTGGTTGCCGGCCACCGCCATCATCCCGGCATTGCAGAAGCCGAGCTTTTTTTCCGCCTCGGAGCAGTCCTTCTCCTCCCTGATGGCGACGAGACGCCCGCCCTTCTCGATCAGCCGGCCGTATCCCGTCGGATTGGGCGGGCGGAAGCCGATCACCGCAACGGCAGCACCCTCCGCCAGCTTCTGCCGCGCGGCAGCCAGCGCTGCCGCATCGATCAGCGGCGTGTCGCCGAACATGACGAGGATGTCGTCGTAGCCCTTCGCTATCGCTTCGCGCGCGGCAAGCACCGCAT
>NZ_RZSR01001403.1:0-1075 GCF_004023265.1 Mesorhizobium sp. M1A.F.Ca.IN.020.06.1.1 | reverse complement strand
GTCGCCGCCTTGTCCAGCTCGGCCTGCTTGGTCTCCGCTTCCTGCAGGCGATCGCCGGCGGCCTGGCGCAGCGCCTCGGCCTCGGAAAGCTGACTCAAGAGCGCACGGCGCTTGGCGTCGATCTCGTCGGGCGCGTCGGCCAGCCGCTCGCGCTCAGCTTCGGCCTCAGCCTTGCGCTCGCCAAGCGCGGCGATCTGCGTCGAGGCGTTTTCGGCCCGCTCCAGCCAGTTCTTGCGCTCGGTGCCGATCGCGTCGAGCCGGCGCATGCGCGCTTCGGCCTCGCGCCGCAGGCCGTCATGCACGGCGCGCGTATCGGCAAGCGTGGCGCGGTCGCGAGCTACACTGGCGGAGGCCTGCTCTAGCTGAAGCTGCAGGTCGCCGAGATCGGGCGCGTCCCTGAGCATCTCCTCGGCTTCGAGGAAAGCGGCTTGCGTCTCTTCATGGCTGTCGACGATGCGCGCGCGGGCGTCATCCAAGGCAGCACGGCGGCTCGCCAGCTCGCCGCCGGCCTTCTCGGCCTCGGCCAGCGCGTTACGGGCGTCGTCCAGTGCGTGCTGGGCATCGCGGCCGGCCTGACGCGCGTTGCGCTCGGCCTCGCTCGCCTGGCGCATCGCCTGCTCGGCGCGCGCCAGCGCCTCCTCGGCCTCGCGCACGACGCGGGTCGCCTGCATGGCCTCGGCATCGAGCTCCGCCAGGCGGTTCTTCTGCGCCAGCCGCTGCGCCGCAGCGGTCGGCGCATCGGCGCTGGCCGTCAAGCCGTCCCAGCGCCAGAGCGCGCCGTCGCGGCTGACCAGCCGCTGGCCGGGCGCGAGCTGCGCTTGAAGATGACGGCCATCGGCGGCGTCGACGATGCCGATCTGCGCCAGGCGGCGGGCAAGCTGTGCCGGGGCGCGGACCACACTCGCCAGGCTCCTCACGCCTTTGGGCAGCGCCGCGTCACCCGGTTTAACCGCGCTCTCGCCCCAATGCACCGGGGCGCTGCGGTCGAGCGGCACGTCGAGGTCCTCGCCGAGCGCGGCGCCAAGTGCCGTCTCGTAGCCGCGCTCGACGCTGATCTGCTCCAGCACCGAAGGGA
>NZ_RZSR01001402.1:0-1077 GCF_004023265.1 Mesorhizobium sp. M1A.F.Ca.IN.020.06.1.1 | reverse complement strand
GGTATGGATGGCCCTGCCCGTCGCCCGATAGTTCGGCGTCTGATAGGGGCCGGAGGCATGCACCGGCACGCGGTTGGCAACCGTCGGGCCCCAGCTTGCATAGGCGCCGGTGTTGAAATCGCCCTCAAAGATCATTCCGGTGACGCGGCCCTCGGAATCGGCACCGATGGTCGCCTCCATTTCGGCCGGATGGCGCTTGGTGGTCGACATCATGGATTCGTTGCGCGTGTAGGCGAGTGCCGCCGGCCTGCCGGTCTTCATCGCCACAAGGCCGATCAGAGGCTGAAGCGAGACATCGAGCTTCGAGCCGAAGCCGCCGCCAGTGGCGGTCGGCACGATGCGCACCTTTTCGACCGGGAGGCCTAGCACCTTGGCCGTGTCGTCGCGATCCATGTAGGGCGCCTGGGTGCAGGCGACGATGACGAGCGTGTCGCCATCCATGTAAGCGAAGCCGGCCTCCGGCTCGATATAGGCATGCTCGACGAAAGAAGTCTCGATGGCGCCGGAGACGGTGACAGCAGCGGCAGCAAGGGCGCCGTCGGGATCGCCATGTTCGACATAGCCGGAGGTGAGCAGGTTCGCCGGCCGATGCCGGTGGATCAGGAGTGCGCCGTCGGCTTTCGCCTCGCGGGGCTGCAACACATGCGGCAGTTCCGTCCAGGCGATCGGAAAATCCGTCAGGTCGAGGTCGAGGATGGCTTCGCGCTCGCCCGCCACCAGCGCGACCGCCTCGCCGCGAAGGCGCGCGAAACCTTCGGCAAGGGCCGGCTGATCAGCAAAGGGGCCGATGACCCCGAAGCAGTTCCTGCCCGGAATGTCGGCGGCGGTGAAGACGCCGGCAATGCCGGGATGCGCTTTGGCCCAGGCGTCGAGATCTCCGAAGCTGAAACCGGCGTGATAGTAGGGCGAGCGGACGACCAGCACCGACAGCGCGTCGTGCGGAAAGGAATCGCCGCCGAATTTTTCGTCGCCGGTAACCTTCGGCACGCCGTCGAGCCGGATCGGCGAGGCGCCGACGGCGCGGCCGACCTCCGGCAGGCGACGGTCGAAACCGTCCATATGCTGCGAGGCATGCAT
>NZ_RZSR01000013.1:0-18890 GCF_004023265.1 Mesorhizobium sp. M1A.F.Ca.IN.020.06.1.1 | reverse complement strand
GTGCCTGAGACGGTGTGCGCTGCCGGCGCGCCCTGGGTGCTGCCGACCTGTGCGGAGGAGGTCCAGATGGCAGCGCCGGCGGTCGCATCGACGCAGACAAAGGCGGTGTCGGTCGCGGTGTTCACCCAGGCCGAGCCGACCTGATAACCCTCGCTCGCGTCGTCGGTGGCGGCCGGATCGGTCACGGCCGAGAAATTGTTCTTGAATGCCAGGTCGGCTGGAATGTCGCCGACGTTGCTCGAAAAAAGGACGGCCCTCATCTTAGTGGTCTCCGGGTTCAGGGTTTCTTGACGGCATAGTCGACCGACGCCAGCATGTGGCCGGTGTCGACGAGCTGCTTGTCGTTGCCCTTGCGGGCGATGGTGGCGGGCTGCAGCGGCGGGCCGTCATAGGCGGTGATCGCCGCCTGCAACTGGCCCTTGATGGCCTCGCCCGTCTGGCCCAGCGTCTTTTCGGCGTCGTAGCCGTTCGCGACCAGGAGATTGCCCACGGCGTCGGGCCATTCGGGGCTCTTGTCGTCGATCATGCCCCGGAAGAACGGGCGGGGCGCCGTGTCGCGGGTCCCAAATTCATTCAGCGCCGCTACCAGCGGGACGGAGGTACCGTCGGGATAGGTCGCACCCTCCGGGAATCCGACGTCGACCGACACGGCGTTCTGGAGGCTCTTGGCGATCTCGGCCAGCTTCGCGGCGAGCTTGTCGCCGCCGGAGAGCTTCACCATCGCTTTACGCGCTGGGTGCGCTCTGATCGGCGGGCTGATCGGCGGCTTTCGCCTTTGCCTTCGCCTTTGCATCAACAGCAGGATCGGCCGGGCCGGTTGCTCTCGTGGCACCAGTTGCGCTGACGTCGGCCGCAGCGCCGGTCGCTCCGCTGTCGACGGCCGCGCCGGTGGCACCAGTGGTCGCGCCCGTCGCGCCGGCGGCGCCGGTTGCGCCTGCCGCGCCATCTGCGGCCGCCGTGGAGGTGGCGGGCGTCTCCTGCGCATCCACAAGAGGAGCCGGCGAAGCGAGGCGCAGGCTGCGCTCAAGCGTCTGGATGCGATCTTCGGCGTGCTGACGGAAGGCACGAAACTCGCGCATCAATTGCTGGAGGAGGTCCATGGGTGATGTCCTTTACTGGTTGAGCCACGGGTTGAAGACGCGGCGCGGGCCGGGGATGTAGCGCATGGTCCGGTAGGCGGCGGTGGCCTGCCAGTAAGCCGCGCCGAATTGGGTTTGCATGAACCAGGCGTTGTTGGGCGTCACGGGGAAGTCGGCCTGCACCGACACGCTGCCCTCGGCAGCATTCGAGACGCGTCCTACGATCCCGCCCGGCGCTTGACCGTTCGCGCCGTACATGAGCTGGCAAATGTGCGCGACCATCAGGTTGAGCAGCGTGGTCTGCGTCTCGGTCTTGGTGACGGGGCCGCCGCCGTCATTGCGGCAGTAGAGCGTCGCAACCGGGAGCGCGCCCTGCAAAACCTGCGGCTGGCTGAGCGTTGCGAACTGAGGGTAGATCGCGATGAAGTTCGCGAAGCTGAACTCGACGATAACGCCCATGGCGAACCTCCCTGGGGGTTGCGTGTCAGGCCGCGGCATCCGCCTTGTAGGCCTGGATGCCACGCGGCAGGTTGTGGGGATCGATCGGCTCGAGTCCCGACTTCTGCGCCTCATGCTCCTTGATGAAGCCCTCGACTATGTCAGTCTCGGTATGGGCCCAGACGAGGTTGTTCCTGACCGCGTCGAGGTCCTTGTTCTGCTCGAGCCACTTCTTGAAGAAATCAGCATCGACGCCATAGGTCAGGGCGTAGTCGCTGTCCTGGGCCATCGGGGCGGGCTCCTTGCGGCGGTCGAAGCGGCGCAGGTAGCCTTTCAGGACAACGGGCTCGCCGATGACCTGGGCGCGTTTCACCTTCCGAAAGCTGCCGCCGGCGGTCGGTTCGTTCTGCTCGACCATCTCGTGAAGGCGCAGAACGAGGCCATGCGGAAGCTTACAGGCAACAGTGACAGTCGTGGACATTGATTTACTCCGGTTGGTGGAAAAACGGTGGCCGTCGCCGATGGCGTCAGTGGAGCGGATGCTGGGAATCGAACGCAGCTCACAGCCGTGGGCGGCCGTTTTGCTCAGAGCATCCGCGAAGATGATGGTGCCCCTCGCCGAATCCAATCGCCGATTGCCGGGAGTTCCGTCTGGGTGATAATCGGGCGCTGTTTGCGCCTCGGGCATAGAAGAGTCGGGACGGCTCGACCGCTCGCTACCCACCTCAGTCCCGTTTAGTCAGAGCCCCGCTCTCATACGCCAAAGCCTTCCGTCCCCTGCTGCCTGATCGCCGCGCGCGCCAATCCGAAGCTAGCCGAGCCGCGTCTCCGCTTTTTCGTCCAGCTGCGCCCGCGCGTCACGGATCGAGGCGGCATAGGTCACCAGCGGCCGCTTGACGCCATGGCTTATCAGTGTGCGTCTCACCTGCGACGAGGCGCCCGCGATGATGAAGCGTCCTCCGGCCCGCCCTGCCTTGTGCACGGTGCTTTCAATCACGTTTGCCGCGGTCGAATCCAGAAAAGGCACCGCCGAGCAGTCGAGTATGAAGTTCTTGCTCTGGTCCGCGATGCGGTCGAGCACCGTGGCGACCGTTGCCGCCGCGCCGAAGAAGAAAGCACCGGATATGCGATAGATGACGGTGTCGGGATCCGTGGCTGAGCCAAGATCGTAGGCGAAGCGGCCGCCGTTCTCATCATCGGCGCGGTCGTCCGTCACCGGCGGGACATGCGCTTCTACCTCGACCGAACGAGCCATCCTACCGATGAACAGCAAGGCGCCCAGCGCAAAACCGATCACGATGCCGGTGGTAAGGTCGCGGAAGGTGACAAGTCCGAAGGTTGCCAGCAGCACCAGGGCATCGCCCCAGGACGATCGGATCAGCGCCAAGAAGGCGGGCTTCTCCACCATGTTCCAGGCCACGGTGGCCAGCACCCCGGCGAGCGCCGCCAGCGGGATGTAGCTGGCAAGCGGGGCAGCCACCACCATGAATAGCAGCAGGAAGGCGGAATGGAATATCCCCGACAACGGTCCATGCGCGCCGGCGCGGATGTTGGTCGCCGTGCGCGCGATCAGTCCGGTCACGCAGATCCCGCCGAACAGCGCCGAGCCGATATTGGCGATGCCCTGCGCCACCAGTTCGCAGTTGGAGCGGTGCCGTCGGCCGGTCATGCCGTCCGCGACCACGGCCGACAGCAGCGATTCGATTGCTCCGAGCAGGGCAAAGGAAATTGCGTCGGGTACTGCAGAGACGAGCTTATGCGCGTCGAAGGCCGGCAGAGTCGGGTCGGGCAAGATCCGCGGAATGCCGCCGAACTGGGTGCCGATCGTTTCGACGGGAAGGCCGAGAAGCGTCGTGGCGAGAGAGGCCGCCGCCACCGCGACCAGGAGGCCCGGCCATGAAGGCCGCCAGCGCTTCATGCCCACGATGATCCCTATCGTCAGCGTGGCGACGGCAATGGCCGCTGGATTTACCGTTCCGGCCGCCCTGCCAAGTGCGATAAGCCTGGGCAACAGGTCGCCGGGCTCCTTCCCCGGCAGAGTCAGGCCGAACAGGTCATGCAACTGGCTGGACAGGATGATCACGGCAATGCCCGCGGTGAAACCAACGGTCACCGGATAGGGAATGAATTTCACATAGGCGCCGAGCCTCAGATAACCGGCCGCGAGCAGGAAGGCGCCGGCCATGAGCATTGCCAGGATCAGTCCGTCAACGCCGTGCTGATCGACAGCGGAGGCCACGACCACGATGAAGGCGCCGGCCGGCCCGCCGATCTGGAACCTGCTGCCGCCAAGCGCGCCGACGATGAAACCGCCGATGATCGCCGTAAACAGTCCGCGCTCGGGCTCCACATGCGAGGCGATCGCGATCGCCATCGACAGCGGCAGCGCCACGATGGCGACTGTCAGGCCGGCGATCACATCCGCCCTCAGCTGCTTGAGGTGGTAGCCCTCGCGCAGCACCGTCACCAGCTTTGGTGTGAACAGCTCGGCGAATGTCGGCCGTGCTTGATGGTGAATTGCAGGCCGAGCCTGATCCATGACCATATTCCGCTCCAAAGGGCGGCGGGATCGTCGGCTGCATGTCGGCGGTCGCCGTCGCGATAACTGTTGCGACCCCGCATTGCGCTGCCCGAAACCGGCAAGGGTTTCCGGGGCGGATGCGGTTGCGGCTCAGCCTTGCGGGTTCTGCGCCACGGTGGCCTTGAGGCGTACGCCCCTGCCGCCGCGCTCGCTGGTCTGGTTCTCGCCGATCAGTTCCACGCCAACCTCGTCAAGGGCCTGGATGACCTTCATCAACGTGTCGACAACGCCTCGCACGACACCCTCGCTCGCCTCCATGCGCTGTATCGTCGGAAGCGAAACTCCGGCGCGCTCGGCAAGAGTTCGCTGGTCGATACCGGCCAACGCCCTCGCGGCGCGCATCTGCGCAGCAGTGATCATCGGCCAGAACCTTTGTCTGAGTCTGCGGTATCAATGGATAATACAAATATCATGATGCTTCAAGCCTCATTCATTTTGGATGAGACATTGGCCACTCGCTGTCCGTAAACGGCCTTGCTCCGCTGCAGCAGCCGAGCCTCAAGCCAGCACAGCATGGCGCAGGCAAAACCCCCGCGGCAGCCGGCAAGCAGGCAGGACAAGCTGCGGAGCCGGCAGCGGCTTTGATCCCAAGGAAACATCGGACCAGACGATATGGCCATGATTGAACGCGTCTTGAAAAAGGTTCTCGCGGTTAACGCGCATGCTGCTGAGAGGGAATGGTTAGCTTCAATTCTGCTCGGCGCTTTCAGGCTGGAACCGCGGACGAGGCAGGTTTGATCGCCCACGGTGCGGAGATCAAGCGCCGATAGGTGCTATGCCGACGGGAACACCAGTCGAGATGGCAGAGACCGTGAAGGCGAGCAAATCATTGCCCGCCAACAAGAACTGGTGAGCAGACTTGCGGCACAAGCGCGTATGTTGTTGCCGTATGACGCTGTAGTGTTCCTGCAATCCTTGAAGCCGTGCAGCGGTCGCCTGTCTGGAATGCCTTAGGCGCAAGCCTACTTCGTCCCAGCCCCAAACCAGTGGATGAATGCGGCTCGTATTGGGGCGCGCAATACTATCTCTACGCCATCTAAACGCCCACCATCTGGGAAATGCCCATCGGCTGCCGGATGATCGCGCCCCAGGTGCCGCTGGACATTTTCTTTTTCCACGAGGAGAGCGCGCGCACGATTGGATGAGCGCGGAGCTTTTCGTTAAACGCACAATAGCCGGTCTGCTGACCATCGATGCCGTCGGCAATGAACTGAACCACGTTGCCGGCTGAGATGCCCGTCGGGTTGATCGCTGTCTCCGCCCTATATTGCACCGCCGAGACGACGCGAAGGTTCGGGAAGTTTTTCTTGAGCAGGTCCTCAACATTGACGTTGAACGAGTTGGTCGCGGTCATGGCAAGCTGCGATTCCGGCGACATGGCCAGCGTCATCTTGGTGTTCTGGTCGACCAGGCCGGCTGTCTGGGTAACGAGCTGCAGCCACAGTGATTGGAGGTCGGAATAGATCTCATTCGCGGTGGCGACGATCTGGCCGTTGTTGATCCATTTCACGCCGCCGTAAGCCTTCGGCGCCGGGGTGATCGGAGCCGCCAGGTTCGGATCGTTGAGAAGGCCATAGTTCTGCAAGCCCTGCACGCCCTTGAAGTAGGTCGTGTTGAGGAATCGTGCGAGCACCGTGACGCCGGCGCCATCCACCTCGCCAACCCAATTGACGCGGCCAAGGCCGGCGCGCTCGATTTCCAGCTCGCCATACTCGGAAATCGTCTGGAACAGATAGGACTGGCGCTGCGGCCAATTCATGTTGGCGCCGGCTCGGCCGTTGTCGTTGTAGTCGCCATAGCTCGACACTTCGCCGGTCTGCTCAACGACGGGGAACATCGCCGTCTGGTCGATCCAGGTGCCCTTTCGAATTTCGCCGAAGATTTCGGCAGCTTTGGTCGGTGCGAAAAGGATGCGGTAGACCTCAGGATCTACAAGCGTGGTGAGGAACGCCGGGATGCCGGCGTTCGGTGCTGTCGCTAGCTGAGGCTGTGCATCCATCGCGAGATGATTGGTGCGGAACGCCTCGACGATGTAGGCGCGTGCATCGGGAAGGTAGATACCGGCCTGCTCGAACATCGAGCGATGCTGAGCCCACGCCGCAGCGGCCTGATCGAAGTCGTGAAATTTCATGGTGGTTATCCTCGCAGATCGCCGGCTTGCGGCGCATGGTTGTGAGATTGACGGGCGGGTTTAGCCCTGAGGCCAAGAGCTGATCTTCATCAGCTCGCCGGGCTGCGCGAAGGAACGCACGGTCCACTTGGTCTCGACGTTGGTGGCCGCGGTGAGCGCTGCCGCGTTGACGACGGTGTTGACGTCGACCGCGTAGCTGCCAGCGCCGCCGGCCGGGCCGGTGAGCTGCTGGGTGATCGTGGTGACTGCGGTGATGCCGGCGCCGGTCAGCGTGTCACCGACTCCGAAGACGCCAGCGATAGCGCCGCCCGCCGTGAACACGCCATAGGTGCCGGAAATCTCTGTCCCGGGGTCGACGTCCTGGTCGGGGATGTTGACCGCATACGTGCCCACACCGCCCGGGGTACCAGTGAGCTGCTGTATGATCTTCGTGCCGGAGACGACATCGGTACCCGAGATGGTGGTGCCTGGATAGATCGTGCCCGAGTTGACCGTCGTGACCGTCAGCACATTGCCGACGATGGAGCCCAGTAAGCCGCTGGTCGCGGCTGCGATGGAGCCGGCCGAAGTGGTCGCGCCATTCGGCGAGCCGGACGGAGCAGCGGTCGCCGTGCCATCGGCATAGTTGGCGTAGACCTTCTGGCCGACCAGGGCAGGCGTCGCGCCAGCGTTCTTCACCCAGAAATCGCCGCCATCGAAAAGGGTGATGGGGAAGCCGGCCGGGACCAGCATGGTGGATTCCTGCAAATACTGTTCGATTAGGCCCTGCTGCTCACGATGGACGAAGCCTGCGACCGGGCCGGTGCCGAAGGTGTTGACCACGGCCGGCGCATTGTCGCTGTCGGCTTGGACATAACTCAGCCAGGCGAAGCGGCCGATGACAGCACCTAGAGCGCCGCAGACCAGCGCGCCAGCGGCGGCAAGGACCGTAGAGCGGGGATTGGTGGAAGCGAAGTCGCCCCCGACAGCGGGGGCGGGATTGTAGGCTACCTGCGTCTGAAACCCAGACATGGGCGATCTCCTAAATGAAAAGAGCCGGCTCGCTGGCCGGCTCGACGGGCTTGGAAGGGGAAGCCGCTCGCCTTAGAGCGACTTGACGATGTGGGTCTTGGCGGCTGGGAAAAGCTCGTAGAACGAGTTCACCCCGGCAGCGTCCAGGGCGACGACCGGCTTCTTCGGTGCGCCGACGCCAGGTAGCGGCTGGGCCTTGAGAATGGCCGGCAGTGCCGAGGGATGGACACCATCGATGTTGACGCCGAGTGAGGTGAGCGCGGTGCGATAGACGGCATCCGCGCTATCATGGGCCATGGCGAGCTTGCCGATGTAGGGACGAACGGCCTCCTCGGCGGCGCGCACTTCGGCGGCCGACTTGAGCATCTCGGCGCGGACCTCGGTCTTGGCCTGCGCTACAGCTGCGGCGATCGCCGCGTCCATAGCCTTCCTGTCGACTTTGTCGTCCTCGTCGTCGCTATCTTCGGCTTTTTTCTCCTTCTCGTCCTCGTCCTCCTCCTCTTCGGAGTCCTCGGCTTTCTTTTTCTTGTCGTCCTCCTCCTCGTCGTCTTCGTCTATGGCTTCCTGGACCTCGACTTCGTCGAGCGCGACGAGGACCGCCTCGAGACCGTCGAGCTTGGCGTCAGCGGCGAGCTTGCCCTTCGTGGCCTTTGCGATCGCCTCGATGAGCGCAGGCCGCTTGGCCTTGAAGTTCTCGGCGGTGATGTCAGCCAGCGCTGGGCCAAGATCGATCTTCTGATCGGCTGCCAGCTTGGGCATGACGTGGGCAAGGATCGCGCCGTGGGCGACGGACGCCATGCGCGACAGCAGTGCTGTTTTCTTCATCGTGATGATCTCCATTTTGCTGTCGCCGACAACAACATCAGGCCCGGCGCGGCCTTCCTCAACCAACGCGACGTGATTGCCGGAAATGTCCCGCATCACGCCGTCGTAGCATTCTCCAGCCAGCGTCCCGGGCGTCATGTCGGCCCGGTAGCGATAGCTGCTCGAAAGTTCTTTCTGCCGATCGGATTCGATCAGCGCGATTGCAGCGCCATCCCAGATGCTGAGCGGCGCCATGAGATAGGGCGCATGGAACTCGACGGCATCGCCGAGCGCGCCGACCACGGCTTCGCGCGGGTGATCCTTGGCGCTGACCGGGATGTGCTTGAGCAAGAGCGGCTTGCCGACGAAGGTCGGGGCGGCTTTCGCGAGCTCGTCCGCATCGCGGTACAGGCGATAGATGCGCTCGGGATCGAGCGCCAGCGCCTCGAAGTCCGGGATTTCGCGGCCATAGTAGGGGCAGATGTTGGCCTTTGAGATCGGCGTCATCTCGACGCGCAGATGGCCGTCCTGGTCGAACGAGCGCACGCTATTGCGATCCATGGCGAGCGCGTCGTTGGCCTGTGCCACCGCGTCCGTGCCGCGGCATTCGTCGCACACGATCCCAGGTCCAGCGAGTTCGCCGGTGCCGCCGCAAATCGGGCAAGCGCCCTCGATCACGATGTCTTCGCCCCTCGTCCACTTCACGAAGTTGGAGCGCAGCGAGTCCCATGCCTCAGGCGACATGTCGGCCGCTATGCCAAGCCGCTCGCCCAGCATGTCGCGCAGGCCCGGATGCAGCGGCTCGGGCAGCGAGCGCAGGGGAGCCCAGGCATAGCCGGAATGTTCGTCGGTCAGCACCGGCGCGAATTTCGTCTCGACGGCCTGAGCAAAGGTGTGATGCACCCAGCCATTCGGGGTGCCGCGCGTATCGATGAGCTGGCGCGCGCCAGACGGCAGCGTGCCGATCTCCTCGGTGGTCTCGCGCGCCGCCGTCGTCTCGGCGTCTTCGCCTTCATCCGACTTGCCACCGGGCCAGCACCAATGGCCGGGCCAGCTGGTATCGGTCGACGAGCGCCGGAGCACCAGGACATCGCCATCGGGCGCGACCAGCATCAGCGAGGCCGCCTGCCCCGCGCTGTCCTTGCCGACGAACTCTTCGCCGACCGCCTTCGGGATGCCGAGCACGCCTCGACCCTCGGCCGCTGCGTACATGGCGCGGCGCTGGGCCTCAGACTTCGCAGGCATCGAAAATCGCTCCTTAAATGTAAGGCTTGACCTCACACTTTGGTTGACTTATGTAAGGTAGCGCCTTACACTCTAAGCATGATCAAGACGTTCCGAAACAAAGCCCTGCAACGCTTCTTCGAAACCGGCAAAGCACGCGGTCTCAGCGTTCAGGACGACAAGCGTGTCGCTCGCATCCTGCGGGCCTTGGAAGCGGCGGCGCGGCCCCAGGACATGGACCTTCCTGGCTATCACTTCCACGGCCTCTCGGGTCGCGACAAGGGTCGCTTTTCGGTCCGGGTCACAGGCAATTACCGCATCACGTTTGCATGGGACGGCGAAGACGCAACCGAAGTCGAATTAGAGGATTACCACTGATGAACACGAAAGCCATCAAGCGCGGTTTACCCGCCATGCACCCCGGCGAACTGCTCCGCGAAGACGTCATCCCGGCGCTCGACAAGTCGAAGACCGAGATCGCCAAGCTGCTCGGCATTTCGCGCAAGACGCTCTACGACATCATCGACGAGAAGCAGCCCATCACGGTCCCGATGGCTCTCCGAATTGGAAAGCTGGTCGGCAACGGCCCGGTGCTCTGGCTCAACCTCCAGCGCAACTATGATCTGGAGCAGGCCGAGAAGGCACTCAGCGCCGAGATCAAGGCCATCCCGACGCTGCATGCTGCCGCCTGAGCGGTCGAGGAACTTTATTGGTTTGCCGCACGTTTTTCCCGCCGAACCAATTTCGGTTCTAGGAAAGGGGAAACATGGAAAATCCAGGTGTCGGTTGGATCGCTGCTATTGTGATCGGCGGTATCGCCGGCTGGCTCGCCGAGATGTTCATGAGGAGCAATATGGGCGTGCTCATGAACATCCTTTTGGGGGTTGTCGGCGCCATCGTCGCTAACCTCCTTCTCGGATTGCTGGGCGTATCCTTGACCGGATGGCTTGGCTATCTTGTGGCCGGCTTTATCGGCGCATGTATTTTGATCGCTGTTGCCCGGATGTTCAGACGCTGAACCGGCAAACCGGGCGCACTGAAGCGCGTGATCCCATACGATCACGCGCTTTTCCTTAGGAGAAGCCCCTAAGAACCGGCTTGCCCACGCATCGGCATCCGGGCTCCTCGCCCGGTCGGATGAACCGCTTGACGGCCGGGTCGTACCAACCGGTCGAAATCTTATAGCGGACCTTTTCGCGGCCGGCCTGGACATGCGTGGGGCGAGGTTCTTTCCCGCCCCCGCTATGGTGCCACTCAGCTTCATCGATAGCGAGTTCGAGCTGGCGCGCCGTGTTGAAGGCCGACGTCGCCTTGTTGTTCTGGTCGAGGGCGATGAAGGCGGCCCGGCGCCGGGTGATGCCGGAATAGCGCTCGAGATCCTGCACCAGGCCGGCAAGGTCGCGGCCGGTCTGCACCGACCGCATCACCGCGCCTTCGACCTGGTCGAAATACTGCGAAGGGATCGACTTGATCAGCGTCACATTGGCGTGGATCGTCGCGTCGACGATGTCGCGCATCGCGGCCGTCATCTTGAATTCGACCGAGATGCCACCGTCGCGCAGGATCTTGCGCAGGGCCGCACTCGAACGTCGCTCGACCGAGAGCGCGAAATAGTCGCCGAGCTTCACCGCGGCGACGTCGAAGCGCTTGGTCCACTGCGCGGGAAGCTTGCGGATCGATCGGCGCAGCGCATCCGCCGGCGTTTCATCCTGCGCTATGCGGGGCGTATTGGCCCGGTAGGAGGCTTTCAGCCAGTAGATCACGCTGTCGCTCATGGCGTCGATCAAGCGCGTCAGGCGGCCCCTGTAGGCCGTCTCAATCCCGACGTTGGGTCGGACGGGGCGAAGCACCTTTTCGTTGCGCTTGGCCGTCCGACGACTTTGCAGGCTGGACATCACGATCCCTCAGCGTCTCGGCGATCTCGCGATCGTCGGGCGTCTGTGCTTTGAGGAGTTCCCACAGGTGGAGCGTGATCAAGCGGTGCCGGCGTTGTCAGTGACGGGAGCCGCACTATCTGCCGGCTCCTCGGGCTTGGCAACACCCGCGTCCCAAACAAACCGTTCCAACACGAGAACGGTTTGGAAGAACTTGTCAGGATCTATCTCGCCCGACGTGCTCATGCCCACCAGCTCGACCAGCCGGAGCCGGATTTCGCGGGCCTCGTCAAGCCGCCTCGTCTCGTTCCTCGGAGCTGCCCTTGACCACAAGGCCGTCGTCCTCCTCTTCGAGCAGGTCGGGCATGTCCTCGACGTCGATCGAGGAGAAGTCCGAGTCCGGATCGCCGGCAACGCGCCGACGCGATTCCTCAGGCGATATCACGCCGGCGTCGATCAGGATGACGTCGCGCTCGGCCTTGGTCTTTTCCACCTCGGCAGCTTCCTTCTCGTTGGTCTCTTCGAGCTTTTCGAACTCGAAGTCGATGCCGGGATCGGTCTCGCCCCACAGCGAGATCATCACCAGGCCGAGCAGGCGGTGGATCGGCTGGCGAAACAGGTGTTCCTGGAACGAATGCACGTAGTCGTAGAAGACCTGGATTTCGCCCTCGGAAGAGGCGTTCAAGCCGGCCGGCTGGACGCCGAGCAGCTTGACCAGCGGAATGTGGCTCACCGACGCCATGTGCTCTTGCGCCTGCGCCTGGAGCACGTCGAGCCCGGAGAGCGGAGCCGCGACGTTCTTGAAGTCCTCGCTATCCTTGTCGATCATCATCAGGCCGCGATTGGACCTGACCAAATTGAAAAGTTCGGCGCGCCGGAAGAGCTGATCGCCATCGGCTTGCAGCGTCTCGCCGAGATTGGTGGCCAGCAGGAAAACGCTGAACATCGAGATGATGTCGTTCACCGACTGGCGCGTCTCCAGCCAGTTGTCGACATACGGCTTGCACATCTGCGACAGCGACAGGCCGCCGAATGAATAGGTCGGCTTCAACAGGTCGGGCACATCGCGCCCGATCAGCGTGATCAGCCGCGTGGTGTGGACGATCTTGGCCTGCACATACCAGCTGTCGGGCCGATACCAGTTGTCCTTGAGCGGATCGCTCGAGTTGTAGTTGGTCGGATAGCACCAGACCGCCTCGACGGTGCGCAGCGCCTTGATCGGCTTCTTGGAGAACTTGGTGACGCTGAGCTTGTCCCAGCCGTCGCCGATCGGCTTTTGGAGCTCATCGACATCGTCAGTATCGCCGGTGTCGATGTAGATGTGACCGCGGCCGAAGAAGCCGTCCTGCTCGGCGGCGCGGCAGAAGATGTCGCGCACGTTCAGGCGCTTGAACTCGGCCTCCAGCTCCGCGATCTTGTCGGCCTTGTCCTCGCCGTCGTTCGAGGTGAAGCGGATCCATTTGCGCGTCATCTCGGTGGCGATCGTCTCGGAGATCACCCGGTATTCCGGGCGCTGCGCCAGCTCCGAGAGATAGGCGTAGCCGAGGAAGGTGATCCCCTCCGAGAAGTAGCCGCTCAGCGCGAAGCCGTTGGCCCAGCTTTGAACCGCGCCGACGGCGCTGTCCATGGCAAGCCCGGTGTTGCCCGACGGGAGCACGCCATCCGGGTGTTTGGGCAAGGTGAAGACCGGCACCGGCTGTTTCGGTGCGGCCGCTTGCGCGCGGAGCGCCGACAGCATCGCATGCGAGATGCGCGTGGGAGAACGCGCTCCAGGAGGAACTGCTGCCGGCGGCGCCGCCACAGGGAGGTCGGCGACTGGCCTGCTTCCCCAACGACGGCGCAATGCGCCCCAAAGTTTCTTGATCATCGCGGCCCCGGCTGGGCAGCGCGCCGAAGAACGTCGTCGCTGATCACCATGGCCCCCTTGATGTTGAGCAGCCTCGTAAAGGCTCCGGAAGATGCGTCGACCTGGTCCATCAGCTTGGAGGCTGGGAACAGGCAGAGTTCGTCGAGGTAGAGCGTGTTCCACTCACCTTCGACGATGTAGACGTTGCCGTGCTCGCATTGCGCGGCGAACGGCTCGGCGCGCGTGACCTTGTCGCCGGTCTCGCCCTCGGCATGCACCTTGTAGCCGGCGAGCTGCGCGACGAAATCCTGCACCTGCGCCTTGCCGGCCTGCCCAGGATCTTGCGGCAGGCTGATGTGGACCGTCTTGCCGTCGAGCGCGGCCTGCGTCTCGATCGTCTTGCGGACCGACTTGCCTTCCTCGCGCAGCGTCACGACATGGCCGACATAGTAGCGGCCCTCGGGATCGCGGCCAAGTTTGACGCCGGCGGTGCGAGCGCCAGTGCCGCCGCGCGTGCCGGCCAAGTCCCAATGGCGGACCCAGGTGGTGCCCTTCGGCGCTGCCCTGACGATGCGACCCTCGAACCAGGCGCGCTGGAACATGCCGCCGGCGCGCGGCGCTGGCCGCTGCTGATACTGGCCCGCGACGGCATACGACGTCATGTCGTTGTAGAGCTGTTTCAGCTCATCAGGCGGGAAGCGGATCGGATCGAGGATCTCGCCGTCGACGGTGCGAGGATCCTGCCGCCAGACGAGCTGGAGCTTGATCGCCTCGATCTCGGCGCGACGCTCGTCCGGCAGATTGTCGTTCTTGCCATACCAGTGCTGCTTGCTCGCGTCATAGCGCGCCAGGATAGGCTCGCCGACGGAACTGGAAACCTTGACCGGGGTGTAGCAGCAGCGGTCGGGCTCGAACTGCATCGGCAGGCACAGATGGACGTAATCCATCTTGCCGTCGAGGATCACGCCCGTGACGTCGGCCTCATGCAGGCGCTGCATGATGACGATGATCACGCTGCGCTTCTGGTCGTTCAGGCGGTTTTGCGCGCCCTCGCGAAACTTGCGGGTCGTGGCGGTGCGCTCGGTCGCCGATTCCGCCGTCTCGGTCGAGTGCGGATCGTCGATGATCAGGCGATCGCCACGCTGCGAGGTGAGCGAGCCGAACGCCACGCCCTCGCGGGTGCCGGTGCTGTTGTTGGCAAACGAGGTCTCGGCCCTGCGGCTGAGATAAACCTCGGGCCAGCGGTCCTGGTACCAGCGCGACAGGATCAGATCGCGGCATTTGCGGGTGTCGCGATTGACCGGCCCGTCGTTATACGCCGTCGACAAATACCGCATGCCGGGCCGGCCGGCCGGTCCCCACTCCCAGGCCTGCAACAGCACCGAGACGAGCAGCGATTTCGATGTGCCGGGCGGCACGTTGATGACGAGGCGATTGCGCAGGCCCAGCTCGAGAAACTTGCCCTCGACCAGCGCTTGCAGATGGTCGCAAACCACCTGCATGTGCCAGTTCCAGACCAGCGGCGTCTCCGGCTCGAGTTCGAGCCACGCCATCTTGACGAACTCGGCGAACGATCCCTTGGCCTTGCGCCGGTCTCGCTCGATCAGCAGGTCTTCGAGGTCGGGGGCAATGAGCGGCGCGCGGGCGGCGGCAGACTTCTGCGCCATTCAATTCACCCTTGCGCTTCGGCGGCCTTCCGTCGTTGCGCTGCCGCAATCAGGAGGTCCAACTCCTCGTCGGTGTAGTCTTTCGGGTTCGCCCGTGCTTGCGTCTCGACCGGGCCGCCATTCTTGCCGGTCTGCTCGACGCGGCGCACATAGCCCCGGTCCTTGCCTTTGAGCTCCAGGTACCAGCGCACGGTCTGCAAATCGCCAGAGCGAAGCGCGATCACCACCTGCCCCTCGGCAACGTCGAGCAACTCGTCGGCGATCTCGGAATCGGCCTCCTGGATTTCAGGATGCTCGTTCAGGAAGGCGTAGAGCGTGGTGCGGCCGACGTTCAGCTTCTCCGCCGCGACCGTCTTGATGCCGCCGCACTGGCGCAGCATCGCGATCACGCGCGGCACGTCGCGCTCGGTCAGTTTCGGCGATGCCCCGCCCCGGTTGCCTTCCGCCGGCTTCGGCTGTGGTGCCGGCTCAGGCTTGGGAGCAGGCTTCGGCGCCACAGGAGGCGATGCCTTGCCGGCCGGCTTCTTCTTGCCGCGCGCCGGCTGTTTTTTCGGCTCGGCTTTCGGCTTCGCTTTCGCCGTTTCAGCCTTGGCCTTGGCCTTCGGCTTCGATGTCGTCGCGGTGGTCGTGGTCTTGATCACCGGACGACTCGCGCGTGCGAGTGTTCGGAATGTTCGGGGTGGCTCTTTTTTTTGCCACCCATCCCGCAACCCATGGACATCATGCCGCGAGCCGAACCGAATGCGATTGTGCTGGTCAAATCGGGCCGCAAAGCGTTGCTGGGCATAAGGTCTGCAAACATGCGCCGAAATGCAAACTGACCCATAATGCTTGACGCTGCGGCCACGCTAACCACCGGCACTACGTTACACACACACGAATTCATCTGGATCACGGAAGGAGGACGCGTGCGAGGCACACAGCGAAGGTGAACGACAGGATGGCGAGCACCACGATAAACGGGGTGCCGAATGGCGGGCCGGCGATGGGCGCTTCGGGCTTGGGAAACGAGCCGCGCATGGTGGGCAGATCATGCCGCATCGGATTTGTCCTCCGCTTCCGCTTCGAGTTGATCCAGCCGCTCGCCGGCAAGGCGCGCCATGACTGAGAGGGCGATGCCCGAATTGACGATGTTGAGCTGGCTCTTGGTGCGCACGATGGCGTCGAAGAACTCGTCGAACTTCGACTGCGGCGCGGCATGGATGCGGAAGCGCTTCGCCCTTTTGGCGAGAGCCTCCAGCTCGACCTCGAAACGCACGCGGTCTTCCGGCAAGAAGGAGAACAGCAGTTCGTCGTATTTGATGTTCGCCCCGCCGAGCGCTGTCGCACCTGGTCCCTTGTCGCCAGAGAGCACGCTGTCGTCGAGACCGGAGAACTTCTTCGCATCGATGTCGAGCGAGGCGTAGAGCTGGGCGAGCAGCGACTGGTCGTCTTCGCCGTTGATCGAATTGTGGCTCAACTGGATCGCCACCTTGCGCTTTTCCGTCAACGGGGTGGTGATGACGAGCGCGTCAACCAGCGGCAAGCCGGCCTCGATCGCGGCGGCCGTGCGATGATGTCCGGACAGGATCTCGAGGGAGCCGTCTTTGTTCTGGCACACCAGGACCGTGGTGGTGAGGCGGCCATCGATTTTGACGTTCTCGACAAGGCGCTTGAACATGGCCGGTGCCATGTAGTGCGCGTTCTTCTCGCGGCGGCGAAGCGTGTTCGGATCAACCTGGCGCGCCTCGATATCGAGGGCCTTCCAGTCAACGCTTGAAGTGCTTGCCATACCACCACTCGAACGCTTGTTGCGGCGTCTCGTCGATGCGGGCGCCGACGTAATGCAGGCGGAACTTGCCTTCCGGCCCGTCGATCTCCTCGCGCTTGGTCTGCTCGAAGATGCCGCGATATTTCATCGAGACGGGATGATGCGAGAACGCCGAGGTTTGCACCTTGTCGAAACGGTCGATGAAGCGCTTGCCCATGTCGCGCAGCAGCTCGCCGTTGCAGGCGAGCCTGGTGACGAGCTTTGACAGCCTGCCCTCGCGCGAGATGGCGAAGTCGGACAGCAGGTAAATCGACCGCTTCGCGAATTTGTCGAGGTTGTAGATCAGGCCGCCGACCAGCATGTCGTCGACGCGCACCAGGTAGTTCACCATGCCGGGCGTGTGGGTGATGCCCTTCTTGAGGTAGACGTCCTTGAGGAACGTCATCTGGGCAGCGTCGGCTCGGCCAATCGTCACGACCGAATCCGGCTTGATCTTGTCGAGGTCGATCGGCTTGTAGCGGAACGGGGCCGACCGCGGCACGAGCTGCAGGTAGGACGACTTGCCGGTCGACACGTAGCAGTAGTGCGGGTGGCCCCGGCCGGAGACGAATTCCAACTCCGGTTTCAGGTCGTCGTAAATCTGGTCCGAGAGGATGCAATAGGGGACGCCCGCCTGCCGCACGCGCTCGATGAGACCGCGCAGCGCCTTAGGGTCGAACAGCTCATATCGGGGAGCCTCCCATTTGATGTTCTCGGCCAGGAACTCGAACATCTTTTCGTAGCCGCCTTTGTAGAACGGCGGGTAGGAGAAGATCGCGGCCTTGCGCTCGATCGCCTCCTCGAGATGCAGGATCCAGTCGCGCGGCGAATAGCTCTTGATCGGGATGATGCCCGGAAGCTTGCGGACCTTGTCCAGGGGGCGCTCGACATAGCTGGCGAAGTTCGCAACCAGGTGCTCGCGATGGCTGGTCTTGTAGGCGTTCGCCTTGCCGCCAGCGAAGCGGCCGAGATTGAAGCCGACGGCCAGCGCGGCGAGGCGCTGATCGGGCTCCCGAAAGTCGAACTCGTTCACGAAGTCGAGCGCGCCGTGAAACTCATAGTCTATCGGCTTGCCCAGCACGTAACCGGCGATGGCTGACGAGTAGAGGCTGACGTCGTTGGAGTGCATCTCAACGCCGGGGAAAGTGGCGAGCGTGATCTGCTCGAACCGGAACGTTCCGGAACAGCAATTATAGACCCGGCCCCACTTGTCGACCTCAGACACGCGAAGGATTTGCGCGATGCATTCCTTCGGCACAACGCCTTGAAACATAACGCCGAGGGCCTCGCTTTTTCACTTGCATCGGAGGTGTAACCGAATAAGTTACTTGTAACCAGAACGGTTACTTCCCCTACCACGGATCACCGACCAATGACGCTAAACGACCTCGCGGCCAGCCTTCATCAGAAGTCCGGCTTCTGCGGCGCTCGCCTGGAAGCGATCACCTTCGCCGCTGCCATCGGCTTGGCCCGCTACGCCGGTGCCGAGCACCAGACCTATTTCAAGCGGCGCTTCGCCGAAACCATTGAGAAACTAAGCTCTGACGACGTGCTCGACGTCGTGGGCTTTGTGGCGAAAGAGGCTGGCATTCAGCCCTCGCCGGACGGCTTCAACACCAACTGATTTTTCAGGGACCGGCCGAATCGCGAAGCAATATCAGGCTGCGCGATTTCTGCCTCTCCCCCCGGCTTTTTGTCAAGCGGCGTTCGCAACCATTTTGGCAACAATCCCCTACCACGGAGACCAGAGACCATGGCCAACTACCTATCACCTACCGGAAGCCCGATCACCGGAACATTGGAGCGGCTGACCGGCCGCGCTCACATCAGCGACATCGACCCGGAGACGGGCGAGCCGGAATACGCCGGCGGCACCGAAATCTTCTGGAACGATATCCAGACCGCCAAGCGCAACGGCAAGATCGTCTTCCTCGACGAGGAGGGCGACGAGTGGACGTTCGACCAGCTCACCCGCGAGGACGTGGACGAAGAGGAGGAAGACGCCTGCGACGGACCTGACCCGCGCACTGCTGAATTGCAAGAGATCGCAGACGGCGCTTTCGGCGACGGACCCATGGCGCGCGGAGCGGCGCGCGACATGCTCAAGCGGGAGCAGCGCTGATGGCCCGCTATCTAGTCACATGGGAGATCGACTACGAGGGCGAAGGCGATCCCGAAGCGGCCGCACGCTGGGCGTGGGATATCCTGCGCAAGCCGCACTCCACCGCAAGCGTCTTCACGATGATCGATGAAGACGGGAACGAAACCAAGATCGATCTGGCCGAGCTCGACGAGGCCCGGCTGGAGAATTCCATCAGCAGCGTCGGCGACGTGCTGCGCAGGCTGACCGAGGAGGCGCGCCATGCCCATCGGTAGCCATCACTCCGCGGCGGCGGGCACCGACGTCTGGCTGACCCCTCCGGCCATCCTGGCCGCGCTCGGTGGC